>JAQVUB010000079.1 GCA_028699735.1 Lentisphaeria bacterium
AAAAGAGATAAAATCCGGTTGTAACTTGAAAAAGAGCCCTTATTGTCCTATAATTAGACCGCATCCAAAAAGCTTGTTTAACAACGATAAAACACCAAATGGCATAAAAATTTTGTAGGAAAGCGGATGTCTAAACCTGATGCTTCATTGCCAAAATTTGCTTTTCGTTGTCTTTTTTAGCTTGCATTACAACATCATTTCTGATGAATACGATCACCACACTAACCCAACTCTAAAAATGTTCGTGCTTTTTCGTGCCTTTCGTTGTTAAAAAAACTTTAAACTTATGTCTGAAAATGCAGAAACAATAGAATCAGGTTCTCCTGTACCGCTGCCTGCAAAGGGTGCTAAAGAACACGAAACGGTTGCCCTGGCTCGGGATGATGTGGGAAACATGCTTCCTGGTGAGCCGGTACAGGATGTTGAACTTGCCTCGAGGGTTCCTGGCTGCAAGCTGCTTTCGGTGCTGGGGTCCGGCGGAATGGGGACGGTGTTTCTAGCCCGCCAGGAAAATCTCAACCGTTTGGTGGCAGTCAAAGTCCTCAATAACCGTTTCGCCGAAAATCCCCGCTTTATCGAATCTCTGAGTCAAGAGGCGCTGACGATGGGGGCATTAAGTCACCCCAACATTGTTGGCTGTCATGATGTCTTTACCAATTCCGAAGGCATTTTTATCATCATGGAATACGTTCCGGGGCGTTTAACCGGGCGTGATCTGGTGTTGCGCCTGGGCTGCTTACCGGAAGACATGGTGGTGGAAATCATGCTTCAAGCGGTGCGTGCATTGGCTTATGTCCAAAGCAAAGGCTATATACACCGGGATTTGAAACCGGATAACTTGCTGATTTACCGGGAGTCGCAGTATCCCCCGAGAAATTTTTCTGATGTGTTCAGCAATCCCGACAGCCGGGTTATGATCTGCGATTTCGGCATTGCCGCGGGTGTCCAGATGATTGCTGACAGTAACAGCAGTGGCCTCCTCTTTGGAAGCCCGGCCTTCATGGCTCCAGAACAGGCCTTTGCGCCGGAAAAAGTTGATTTTCGTTCGGATATCTATGCGCTGGCCACAACGGCCTGGTTTTTGCTGACCGGAAAGACCCCCTTTGATGGTCATGACCGGGACAGCCGACTGCTGCTCAAAGCCGAAAACGATCTTCCGGATCCCGTCCTCCCCAACGGGAAAAAACCCTGCCGGGAATTTCTCAGGGTGTTACGAAAAATGGGAGCGGCAAATCCGGAGGAACGGTATCAGGATTATCGTTCTCTGATTGCTGATCTGGAGTACCTTTCGCTTTTCTATGCGGATCGGGCTAAAAGACTGCCGCATACCTTGATGAGGCGAAAACGAAGCTTCTTCTTCGGACTGGGACTGGGGATCGTGGGAATTTGCGTTACGATCGGAATTTTCTATTTTCATCACTACCTGGCTCTCCTGGAAGAGATCAACCATGTTTCCAAAACCATTTCCATGATCTTCTGGGAGGGAGAACGGGAAGGCTGGCGAATTTTTCAGCGCGATGCTGGCAGTGATCATCCGAGCCTGGTTGGTTCCTTTGGGGCAGGTTCCCTGTTGTTGCGGGAAGCCTTGCAGCCCGGCCAGTCCGTCAAGTTCAGCATTCGACTGCTGGGATCGCAAAGTACTTCGATATCCTTGCTGGATGAACAGCGTGAAAGCAGAGCCAGTTTCGCGTTTTATGGATTCCGTAACAGCGAGCAATTGCTGATTCGCATGAACGTGGATCAGGATAATATGCCGATGGGAGGCGCCCCATTGACGACAGAACTGGACTGGACAATGATCAAAATATCAGTTATGTCAAGGCAAATCTGGTTCTATGTCAACGGGGAATTGCGGGGATTCAGGCATCTGGACAAAGAGATCGATGGATGGCAACTGCAAATTGATGAAGTGCGTTCCACCTATATTCAGATCAAAGATCTCTTTGTCGCAAAAATGGATAATGGAAACGGACCCTGAGTGGTATTTTTTACAACGAAAAAACACGAACGACCCGAAAAAATTTCATGGGATGAACAACCCATTCCCTCAGTCAAAGCCGCTTCCCATGAATTTTTTTCGGGTCAGTTTGTGCGGGTGCAGTTCCCAAGTAGGTAGTCGCTGCCCCGGGCACCTGAGACCGTTCGGGCGTGGGAGTACGAACAGAAATCGCAACCGGGCCGGTTACGCCACCTTATAAGCCTGAACCCTTTCTGGATAGCCTCTACCTACTTTTGGGAACTGCACCCGTTTGTGCTTTTCGTGGTTAAAAAAACAGGTTCATCTGACGTATTACGCACGCACGAAAATTCAAGAAAATACTGCAAGTGATTTGCACAATGCGGAAGCCGTGCTATATTTTATTTTCACCCAAACAAACGGCTGTTTTTGCAGTTTTGCCGGGTTGTTTTTGCAAGGGGATGGTAGCTCAGTCGGTAGCAGCATCGCACTTTTAATGCGGGGGTCCCGGGTTCGAGTCCCGGCCATCCCACCACTTGCTTGTTGCGTTCCTGTGGTGATCACACACTGCTTTCATAACAGGACAGGTCTTTTTTTTCCTTTCGTTTTTTGCGAACTCTTCAGTCTGCTTTTGAGGTATGAGATGAGTAAAGTCTGTGAAATTTGCGGCAAACACAAAAGCGTTGGCGGACATATCACCCGGCGCGGTCTGGCCAAGAAAAAGGGCGGTATTGGTATGCATGTGGTGAAAAACTCCAAACGCACCTTTTCGCCGAACCTCCAAAATGTCCGCGCTTCAGTGAATGGCGGCACGGTTCGGATGACGGTCTGTACAGCCTGTATCCGTTCGAATAAGGTCGTCAAAGCCTGATTTTCGATTGACGCTTCGAGGTGCCGAATAAGCGCTCCGCACCAAAAGCACAGATGCAGAAATGTATTTCGATTGGAATGTTTACGATTTCTAGGCGGACATGGCGTGACCTGTGTCCGTCTTTTTTGGTTTTGAAGTAATGCGTCAGTTAAACTTGGTAACAGAGGAATTCTTTTTTACAACAAAAAGCACGAACCGACCCGAAAAAATTTCATGGGAAACGGTTTTTACTGGGGGAATTCGTTGTTCATCCCATGAAATTTTTTCGGGTCGTTAGTGTCTTTCGTTGTAAAAAAATATCGCTGCACTCAGCTTCACTGACAGATTACGTTTTGAAAGGCATAGATCATGGCCAATCCAAAACGCAAGCCGCTGACATCCTTGGACTGCAGGAAGACGCTGATCGCTCCGTCCATCCTGGCGGCGGATTTTGCCAACCTGGGAGCGGATGTAAAGGCCGCTGAAGCAGGCGGGGCGGATGTTATTCATGTAGATGTTATGGATGGGCATTTTGTACCGAACCTATCTTTGGGGCCGGGGATTGTAAAAGCGATTCGCGGGTATTCTTCTCTTCCCTTTGATGTTCACCTGATGCTTTCGCAGCCATCCCGTTACATCGATGCTTTTGTCGATGCAGGTGCTGATCATATCACCATTCATGTCGAAAGCGAAGGGGCAGTGGCCTGTACACTTGAACAGATTCGTTCACACGGCTGTTCGACCGGACTTTCCCTGCGTCCCGGCACACCCGCAAGCAGCCTGGCACCCTATTTGAATTGGATCGATCTGATTCTGGTGATGACGGTGGAACCCGGATTCGGCGGGCAGTCTTTCATGGCTGAACAACTGGAGAAAATTGCGGAAATCCGCTCGCTGATTGATCGCAGCGGGCGCCCCATCCATCTGGAGGTGGACGGCGGAATTGCACGGGATACTGCGATGAGGGTACGCAAAGCCGGTGCCAATCTGCTGGTGGCCGGCAGCAGTGTTTTCAGGGAAAAAGGGAAACTGGCCGAGGCAATTTCTGCTTTGCGTTCAGCCCAATAATTGCCGATCAGAAGACGTTTTGTTCTTAATGAGCTGTTTTTACGGATTTGATCCAGGTGAGGGGATATAAGAGTTTTTTTAGGAAAGGTTGGCAGAAATGATCATATCACATTTCAACCGTTATTTTGAGAAACATGGCAGGAAGACCTACATTGTATTGGGCATTATTATCAGCCTGATGTTTGTGGTTTTTGTCACGCCCGGCGATATTTTTAGCGGCGGCAATGCCGGCAGCAATGATTTCGGCAGGATGTACGGGAAAAAACTGAAGCGGCAGTTCATCAATCAGAAAATGTCGGAGACTTATGTCGGAATCTGTGCACGTTATCCCCAGGCCCTGGGACAGGATCTCGGCAATGAAATGCTCTTTCATGAAACCCTCAACCGTATGCGTATCCTGCATGAGGCCAAAAAAAGAAACCTTGATGAAGTCAGCAATCAGGAGGTCGCCGAGGCAATCCATAAAAATTCCATCTTCCAGGATAATGGCAAATTTTCGCATGAGTTTTTCCGGCGATTTACGGAAAATTTTTTACAGCCCCGCGGGTTGGTGCCGGTGGATTTTGACCGAATAGTGAAAGAAAACATCATTATTGAACGTCTGGAAGAAGAAATCACGCAGTCTGCGAAAGTGGATGAAAGTGAAGTGACTGGGTATGTCGAGAAGTATACCGCAAAAGTTGCGGATTTCAGCATGGATATCACGAAAGATTTCCAACCCGCTGAAGAGGAAATCAACGCGTTTTTCAGCAAGCGGAAGAACGAACTTAAAATGCCGGACAGCAAAGCAGCACTGATCGCCTCCTTTGTGACTGCGGATGTTCTGGCCAAGGCAACTGCTCCTCAGGCGGATGCGGAGTTGCAAAAACGTCTTGAGCCGTCTGAAGACGAAATCAAGTCTCAGTATGAGGCCTTAAAGGAACGAGTTTACAAAGACAAGACTTTGGATTCGGTGAAAAACGAAATTGCCCGCAACCTGCGTATGCGTAATGCACGACGGGTGCTCGAGGAAACAGCCAATGCTCTGAAAGACAAATTTGACGAAGAAGTCAAAGGAGAGGTTTTTTCTGAACGCCTGGCTCGTTTTCAGCAGGAAGCCGAAAAAGCGGGTGCGAAAGTCGTGCAAAGTGGTTTTGTGACTGGAAGTGATCAGATTCCTGGTCTGCCTGGACGGCAGGCAAACCTGGTCAATGCCATCCGTAAACTGGAGGAAAAGGGGCAAATCAGCAGTTTGGCGTATTCTGCCACCGGTATGGCTTTGGCCTGTTTGACTGAAGTGCAGCCAGCTGCATTGCCGGCGGAAATCACCCCGGAAGTCCGCACCCTGATCGTGGATGCATTGCTGACCGAGAAAGCGCTTGCTTTCTTTCAGGAGAAGGTGGCTCCCTTCTCCGGCAATGTAGCCTCTGTCAACGACCGCCGTGAGCTCGCTCGCCCCAAATTTGATGAAATTCAGAAGGATCTGACGCTCAGTGATGAGGAAAAGCAAGCTAAAGTCAAGGAGTGGCAGGATGAGATCAGCGAATATGTCTATCCTTTCTTCCGGGATGCCAAACGCTCATTTGCGCTGGTCAGTTTTAAGCCTGAACAACTTCTTGAAGGCATCAGTGAACAGGATATTGACTTGCAGGCAGGATATGCAAAACGAGCTGATGAATACCAGAAAAAGCAGGTGCGCCTGTCGAAAATTGTGATGAAAACCGAAGGCCTTGAGGACGCTGCAAAAAAGGCAAAACGTGCCAAAATGGAGGAAGCGCTTGCGAAATTGCAGGGCGGCGCTGCTTTCAATGAACTGGCCGGTCAGTATAGTGATGAAAAGGAAATCGAGGAAACGGCTCTGCAGGATGTGAAAAAACTTGCACCGGAATTGGCGGAACAGGTGACTGCTCTGCAGGCCGGACAGCTCAGCGGGATCATAGAAACGCCTGCTTCTCTGCTGCTGGTCAAAGTTCTGGAACGTCAGGATGGCCGCAGCCTGGACGAAGTTCGCGCGGAGTTGACTGCTATCCTGCGCAAAGAAAAGAGCGTTCAACTGGCCTATGAAGCAGCATTGGATTTTGCCGGGCGTCTAAGTGACCGCTGGTGGAAAGATACCGAAAACGGCGTCTCGTTTGAAGGAGTGCGTATTCTGGCCGAACTTGCCAGTGACGCAAAAAGTGCGTCTTTTGAACTGATCGAAAAAATTCCGCGCAACGGCATGGTTAATCCTGAAATCGGTCAGGAACCCGAATTGCTCAAAGCAGTTTTCGAGACCTCGACAAAAGAGCCGCTTACTGGCGCGGTCAAAGGCGATAAAGCTTCTTATGTGGCATACCTCCAGGAGATCGAAGTGCCTTCGCTGGCCGACCCACTCAAGGATCATTCAGCCCTCAATACGTTGAAAAACATCTATCGTCGCAAGGTCGCTCTTGAGACCACCCGAGTTCGTGCCAAAGAGGAGGCAGAACGAATCAATGCAGCTTTAGAGAAGGGAATTGAATTTGCAGAGGCTGCTGGCAAGACGGTGTTTACGGATTTGCCCGCTTTCAGTCGGATGGAACCCGGCGATTTGAACCAGAAAGCGCGTATCAGCGATGTGGGAACTACCCTGCTGGCTGTTTCCAAAGCGCAACCCGGCCAAATCCTCGAACCGCAGAAAACATTCAGCGGATACGCGCTGATTTATCTGGTCTCGAAAACCCTGCCCGATGACGAGGATTCCAAAAAAATGCTGGAAAATGTCCGTGGTTATATCCTGCGACGTGAGCAGCAGAAAGCTCTCTCGGATTTTTATCAGCTCCTGGAAAAAGAATCCGACACTCAGCTGCCGGAAGGTCTTCAAACCAGACATACGCACTGAGGTTTTTTAACAACGAAAAACACGGCAAGACACGAAAATGTTCGTGTCTTTCCGTGTTTTTCGTTGTTAATATAGTGGATTGCAAAACTGCTTAACAGCATATAAATTAAGAAAATTGTTTCATTTGTATATTTTCCCCATTCTCGAAAAACGGGGGAAAACAGCCCAAAGCAGGAATATTATGATCTCTGATCTCCATCTGAAAGATTTTGTTGACCGCAAGGCCTTGGAAGCTTTGCAATTGCAACGCATGAAGGAAACGCTGGAGCGGGTTTATCAGAATGTGCCGTTCTATCGGCAGGCCTTCACCCGGGCTGGTGTCAAACCCGATGACCTCAAAAAACTCAGCGATCTGGCCAAATTTCCGTTTACCCTGAAAAGTGATTTGCGGGATCATTACCCTTATGGTTTACTGGCTGTCCCGATGAAGGATATCGTGCGCATTCATGCTTCCAGTGGAACAACCGGGAAACCGACAGTTGTCTGCTATACCCGCAGTGATTTGGAGCTCTGGGCAGAGACCGTCTGCCGGGTCTTTCGGATGGGCGGCGTTACAGAACAGGATATTGTTCTGGTTTCCTACGGGTATGGCCTTTTTACCGGCGGACTAGGTGCTCATTATGGTGCAGAACATCTGGGCTGCTCGGTGATTCCTATGGGCGGAGGTGCCACCGAAAAACAACTGTTGTTGATCAAGGATTTCGGTGTTACGGTCATTTGTTGCACACCTTCGTTCTTTATCCATATCATGGAAGAAGCCGAAAAGAGCGGTTTTGATCTCAAAAACGCCAATCTCCGCGTCGGCTTTTTTGGAGCTGAACCCTGGACGCCTGAAATGCGTCAGCGCATTGAGCAGGGCGCCGGTATTGCCGCGCGCGATATTTTCGGCCTTTCCGAAATCATCGGTCCGGGTGTCTCCTCGGACTGCGAATGCTGTGCCGGGTTGCATGTCTTCGAGGATCACTATTATCCGGAAATTATCGATCCGGATACTGGAGAGGTGAAAAATCCCGGGGAGGAAGGCGAGCTGGTCTTTACGACCATCAGTAAGACCGGAATGCCCCTGATCCGTTATCGTACCCGGGATATCTCTCGGCTTTGTTATGACAAATGCGATTGCGGACGCACTCTTGTGCGTATGGACAAGGTCAAGCGCCGCAGCGACGACATGTTGATTATCCGCGGCGTCAATCTTTTCCCGTCCCAGATCGAAAGCGTGCTGCTTAGTGTGAAAGGAACGGAGCCGCATTACCAGCTGGTTGTAACCCGCGAAAAAGCGATGGATGACCTTGAAGTGCGCGTCGAAGTCACTGCGCTGGTCTTCTCCGATGAAGTGCGCGGGCTTGAATCCCTGCGCAGCGAAATCCAATCGAAAATCAAACAGCTGATCGGGTTGAGCGCAAAAGTCACTCTTGTCGAACCCGGTCAAATCGAACGCTCCACCGGAAAAGCAAAACGCGTGCTCGATCTGCGAAAAAAATAACGTAATACGTCCGTATAACTGGTAACGGTGGTATCCTTTTTGAACAACGAAAAGCACGAAACAACCCGGAAAAATTTCATGGGGAGCGGCTTTGACTGCGGGAATGCGTTGTTCATCCCATGAAATTTTTCGGGTCATTAGTGTCTTTCGTTGTAAAAAAAGACTTGCAATTTTTCGTCGAAAAACAACAGGACTGTTAAGGAGGGCATCCCATGAAAGTGCGTCAACTGTCCATTTTTCTGGAAAATAAAGTCGGTCGTCTGGCTGGAGTGGCGAAGATTCTTGGGGAGGCCGGTGTCAATATCCGGGCCTTGTCGGTTGCGGACACCAATGACTTCGGCATTCTGCGTCTGATCGTCGATGATATTGAAAAAGCGGAGCAGAAGCTGCGCGAGAGCAATGTTGTCTGCCGCATCAACAATGTCACCGTGGTCGCGGTCGACAACCGCCCCGGTGGATTGGCAAAAGTTCTGTCGGTGCTGAATGCTTCTGGCGTCAATGTCGAGTACATGTA
>JAQVUB010000080.1 GCA_028699735.1 Lentisphaeria bacterium
AAGACGGGGTTAACCGCTTGAGTGACGGCGAAGAAATCTTCTATATCAGCAATCCGGCTCTGGGACTCTGGGCCCTCAAAAAACAATTTGCCTGATCGATTTTTTAACAACGAAAAAACACGAAAAGACACGAAAAAATTTCGTGCTTTTTCGTGTTTTTTCGTTGTTAATAAATAGATTTCTACACTTCCAGGAAGAGGTTGTCGATCAGGCGGGTTTTGCCGAAGAACGCGGCGACTGCGAGGAGGGCGGGCTGGTCGATGGCAGTCAATGGCCGCAGGGTAGCCTGCGCCATGACTTCGACATAATCGACTTTTCCGCCGGCATCGGTGATGCGCTGGCGCAAAGGGGCGATCAGCTCTGCGGCATTGCGGCAGCCCTGTCGGAAAGTTTCTTTGGCCTGTTGGATTCCCTTATAAATATTCAGGGCTTGCTGGCGTTCTTCCGGGGAAAGGAATTTATTTCTTGAGCTCAAGGCCAGGCCGTCGGCTTCGCGGACGAGCGGGGCGAGAATCAGCTCGACGGGCACATTCAAATCCCGCACCATGCGCTGAATGATCAGAGCCTGTTGTGCATCTTTGCGTCCGAAAACCGCCAGCTGGCAACCGCAGATATTAAACAGCTTCAGGACAACCGTCGTCACGCCACGAAAATGCACTGGACGGCTGGCACCGCACAGAGTCTGGGAAAGGCTGTCTTCGAGCACCCAAGTGGAATGGTCCGGGGCGTACATGACCGCGGGTTCCGGATAAAATACCGCGTCCACTCCGGCTTGGGAGCAAAGTTGTTCATCCCGGGCGAAGTCACGCGGATAACGATCCAGATCCTCATTGGGTCCAAACTGCGTCGGATTGACAAAGATGCTGACGATTACCCGGTCGGCATGCTCCCGGGCTTGCTGCACCAGCGACAGATGACCGGCATGCAGATAACCCATCGTCGGAACCAAAGCAATTTTTAAATTACGGCTGCGCCAGGCAGAGGACTGCGCACGCACTTCATCAACGGAACGCAAAATTTTCATATTGACAGTTTTTTTTCGTAAAAAGGACAGGGCTGGCCAACAACTCACAACTCACAACTCACAACTCACAACTTACAACTTACAACTTACAATTTACAACTTACAACTTACAACTTACAACTTACCCTTCAGCCGGGAAGCTGCCTTCACGGACTTCCTGGCTGTATTGTTTGATGGCTGCAACTGCGGTCTGGTAAAAATCGGCATACATTTTGGCATGGCGCGGCAAATAACTGCCGCCAAGATTGAGCAGATCGGCGATGACCTGCACCTGGCCGTCACAATGCGGCCCGGCAGCAATGCCGATGGTCGGAATCGTCAGCATGGCAGTGATTTCTGAGCTGAGGGCGGCTGGAATGCCCTCAAGAACCACGGCAAAAGCACCAGCTTCCTGAACCGCCAAAGCATCTTTGCGCAATCGTTCGGCTTCCTCCGAATTTTTGCCATGCAGGCGGTAGCCGCCATCTTTGAGGACGGATTGCGGAAGCAGGCCAATATGTCCTATCACCGGGATGCCGACTTCCACCAGGCGCCGCAGAACCGGAAGCATGGTCACACCGCCTTCGAGCTTGACGGCATCCGCACCGCATTCCTTCAAATAGCGTCCGGCATTGCGAATGGCTTCTTCAAGCGAAATCTGATAGCTCATAAAGGGCATGTCGCCAATCACCATCGCTTTCCGCGCACCGCGTCGCACCGCTGCCGTGTGCAGCAGGCTTTCCTCCAGCGTTACCGGCAACGTTGTTTCGTAGCCAAGAACGGTATTTCCCATGGAATCACCCACCAGTAAAATCTGGCAGCCCGCTTCTTCGCACCAGCGCGCCTGGCAGGCATCATAGGCGGTGATCATGACGATTTTTTCCCCGCGTGCTTTGAGGTTAGCAAAATCACGCACTGTGATCCGCTTGTCCATTTTATTTCTGTCCTTTCACATTCCGTATCTGGATGGCAGCCCAAAAAGCTTTTTAACCACGGAACACACGGAATACACGGAAAATTTAAAGATTGTTGCTTTGACAGATGAGACCGCTTGCAAAAATTGTGCAATCATCCTGTCGATTCTGAAAAAGAGTTGGATGAAAGCAGGTTGCGCCATCTGTTTTCGACAATCGACAGATATCAGGCAAAGTTTTCACTGGCAGGCTTATCCGTCAAAGCAATCACCTTTAAATTTTCCGTGTATTCCGTGTGTTCCGTGGTAAAAAAAAGCTTTTTGGACGGGGTCTAGTTATCCTTGTCGCCGAAGTGTTCAGCATAGAGTGTGATTGCTTCCCGGCTGCCGGCTGCTGCTGCCTTGCTGAGCCACTGCCGGGCTTCCTGTGGATTTTTTGCAGTGCCGGTACCCTGGAGCAGGCAGAGTGCGACTTGAATCATGCCCATGGGTTCATTCTGTAGAGCGGCTTTTTGAAACCACTGAAAGGCTTCTTGCGGGTCGGTTTTTCCGCAGCCATATCCTTTTTGCAGATAGATTCCCAGCTGGATTTGGGCATAGACCAAGTTTTGTTCCGCTGCTTTGCGCATCCATTTGCAGGCTTCTTCCGGGGCTTTCGGCGTGCCGATCCCATCACTGTGAGCGATAGCCAGGTTGAAAGAGCCGATGGCTTCACCTTGTTCGGCGGCGGCCCGGTAGCACTCAAATGCTTTTTGGGGGTTGAAGGCGGTGCCATCTCCGTAGCGGTAACAATCGCCAAGATGCACGAGAGCCGGGCCATATGCGGCAGCCGCCGCGGTTTTGAACCAGGTGAAAGCGAGGTCAGAATTTGCGGAGATACCAAGGCCTTTCTGGTAGCAGTAGCCCAGCTTCGCCTGCGCCTCGGGGTCTCCATCCTGTGCGGCAAGAGTCAGCCAGTTGAACATCTCCAGATAATTTCGTTCGACGCCGACTCCGCGTTGATAGCAATCCGCCAGGCGCACTTGGGCGCGGCTGTTGCCGCGGCGCGAGGCTTCCAGCAGATAGGAAACCGCTTCCTGGGGATTTTCAGCGGTTCCCAGGCCGTTCAGGAGAAAGGATGCAACTTTGTTCATGGCGGCGGTATCTCCGGCATTGGCACGCATTTTGAGATAATGCAGAGCCTTTTCATAATCGCCGCGCTGTTCGGCAGCGATAGCGGCATTGATTTGAGCTTCAGGGACTCCCGCATCGGCAGCCTGATAATACCAGCGCAAGGCCTCCTTGAGGTTTTTTCTTGTACCGAAGCCGCCGTCATAACAGAGTCCGACATTGAACATGGCCTGCGCATTGCCCTGGTTGGCTGACTGCATAAAGAGCTCAAAGGCTTTGGCATAATCCTGCTTTTGTTTGACCAGCCCTTCAAAATAGATCTTGCCCAAGGCAAGCTGAGCATTGGCATTGCCATCCTTGGCCATCTTCTGCAAACGCTCCACAGAAACCGTATCCTCTTTACTGGGAGCCCGGTCGAGCACTTTGATCGGAGGGCGCTTGTCAATGTCGTTTATGGCCGGCTTCTCAGGCTCCTTGCTGTCAAAGGGCCACCACCAGGATGCTTGCAGACTTAAGCTGACAAAGCACAGCAGCAACAGAAGAACTTTCAGTTTATCAGTGAAAAGCGGCATGTTTTTCTCGAAGCGGTTAAGACAGATTAGGGGTCGATGGTCTGACAAGACCGGGTGTCCATTCAGGTCTGGAAAATTTCGGATAATGCTGACCGGTTTCGTCCGGGGTGTAGGCAATTACCGAAAAAAAAGCATTTCCTTCGGGAATAAGATTTTTCTCGAGATCATAGATTGTTTTTTCAAGATCGGCCTTCCTATCGGCAGGAACCTGAAAGACCCTGACTATGATCTGACCTTCTTCTTCTTTTAAAACGCAGGAAACCGGATATCCAACTGCCCGCTGAATCTGTTTGTCAAGCGACATGGTTTTCATGGCATGAGTCTTCCTATGCTTTCAAGATGCTTGGCAAAGCTTGCACGAATAGCAGACCAAAACTTGCAGGCGTTTTCAAATTCCGCCTGGGTCACCGGAAGTGGATCATAATCAGCTTGCTCTCGCAAACGGATTAAAACCTGATATTTTGCTCCCAGCTTTGGGTCAAGCCAACGCATGTACTTCAACGCAAGAAAATGCACTCCGGTGGCAGCCGCCAGTGACATTTTAGCGATATCAGGTAAATCCTGATTTTCGACATTGTTCGCCATGGAACATTTAATCAAAAGAAAAATCGAATAGTACAAACGGGAAACTGCGGCATTATAGCGATTGGGCTTATATCGCATCAGCAAGTTCACACATTCCCAATTTTCATTCGACTTTGTGATGAGTTCAAAGTTGATTGCCATTTTTCGCTGAAACCGTTTTTTGGCTGTGGTTTCCTGCCGGCCTTTCTTCCCAAACCGACCACCAATAATATAGTGCCGGTTTCATTGCCATTCCGGGAAACAACGTTTTTCTGAAAATCATCAGGGCAACTGTGGGTATTGCTGTCTTTCTTTGACCTCTGTTATCGGGCAAATGTTCCTGTGAGATGCAGGAAGCGTATTATTGTTTGAAGCGTTTGTCCAGTTCAGAATAGGTCATATGCACCATGGTCGGGTGTCCTGCCGGGCAGGCATAGGGCATTTCGCAGCGTGTCAGATCCCGCAGCAG
This sequence comes from Lentisphaeria bacterium, assembly GCA_028699735.1. Taxonomy (GTDB): domain Bacteria; phylum Verrucomicrobiota; class Lentisphaeria; order Oligosphaerales; family Oligosphaeraceae; genus JAQVUB01. The sequence continues at coordinate 4,632 of JAQVUB010000080.1, forward strand.
GCAGTGCATGTCATTATCACTGAGCTGTTCCTTGACCCGGATGGCATGACGGCTGGCGATTTGCGCCAGATGTACGGCATTCTGCCGGTTTGTAAGATTATTATTGCGCAGATCGTCGATGATATCCCGCAGAGTTGTGGCAAAATCCTGGTCGGGCAGATTGGCTGGCAGAGCGGTAATCAGAAAACTGTGCCCGCCAAAATGCTCGAGGGAAAAGCCCAGTGCCTGGAAATGTTCCAGACCGGCCTGCAGGAGTTTGCTTTCATCGGGACTCAGATTGACGGTGATGGGAAGCAACAGCTGCTGTTGAGGAATTTTCGTGGATTGCAGATTTTTCAACAGGCGTTCAAATAAAATGCGCTGCTGGGCGGCAGCCAGGTCCACAATCACCAGGCCGGCGGCGCTTTCAGCTAGAAGATATTTTTTCCCCAGACGGCAGCGAATCTGCAGAGTCTGCAAAAGGTTTCCTCCGGTGATGCGTCCGGATGCATTGATTGCTTCCGGGGCGGGTCGCACGGGTTGTGGCGGATTGCCTGGCGGCGTTAGAGGGATCGTGCTGCCTTCTGAAGTCCGTGGGGGGGGAGGCAGGGGCAGGCCGGGCTGCAATGGTGGCGGCACAAAGGGAACTGGAGTGACGTTTTGCGTTCCAGCTGGCGGAATTGGTATCGGTTCCGGGAGTGGCTGTCCAATGGCTTGGGTGGAAACTGTTTCTGCGCCACCGGGCATGGAACGCAGTGCCTGGCGCAGTGCCGCGGCAATGATTGCAGAAATCTTCATTGAGTCCCGGAAGCGGACTTCGTGTTTAGTGGGGTGAATATTGACGTCGACACGGTCGGGTTCCAGGTCAATGTAAAGGACAACAGCAGGATACCTTCCTTTCGGGATCAGGGTGTCATAAGCATCCCGGATGCCGAAATAAACGCTGTCTGCGCTTGCTGCGCGTCCGTTGACAATAACCCGCTGCTCATGCCGGGTATTCCGGGTGAAGCCCGGTTTGCTGATATAGCCATAAACATGCACGCGGTCTTCCACATAATCGACTGGCAACATTGCCGTAAAAGCATCCTTGCCCAGCAGCATGGCAGTGCGCGCAGCAATATCCTGAGAAGAGGTGACCTGCAGCACCAGGCGCCCGTTCAGGTGCAGTTCGAAAGCGATGTCCGGGCGTGACAGCGCCAGCAGCAGCATGGTTTCCTCGAGATGACTGTCATCAGTGGCAGGCCCCTTGAGGAATTTTCTGCGGGCGGGCAGATTGCCGAAGATATAAGCGACCTTGATATTGGTTCCAGGGGCACAGCCGCATTCTCGCACATCTTCAATCTGTCCGTAATTGACGATGATTTCAGTCCCTTCGAGGCTGTCCGCCTGGCGGGTTTGCAATTGAAACCGGGATACCGACGAAATACTGGGCAGGGCTTCGCCACGGAAGCCAAGGGTATGGATTTGTCCGACATCGCTTTCTTCCCGGATTTTACTGGTGGCATGGGCTTCGAGGCAGAGCAGGGCGTCCTGGCGATCCATGCCGCAGCCGTTATCGATGACTTGCAGCAAGCGTTGTCCGCCCTGTTCGGCCAGCACGCGCACCCGGGTTGCGCCGGCATCGATGGAGTTTTCCACAAGCTCTTTCATGACGGAAGCGGGTCGTTCAATGACTTCACCGGCGGCAATCCGCCCGGCGACTTCCGCTGATAATACTTTGATAACACTCATCGAAATAACCTTCTTGAAAGTGATTTCGGCTAGCAGAGGAATTCTTTTTGAACAACGAAAAGCACTAACCGACTCTAAAACAATTCGTGTTTTTCCGCGTTTTTCGTTGTTAAAAATTCGGCAAGCACCTTCTGGCAATTTTCGGGCACCCTGAGCTGCATGAAGACCCCTTCTTCTGCGTATTTTTCCGAATCCACCGAACACTGTTTGCGGATGATCTTCATGATATCATAGCGGGTATGTGGGATCAATACCTGCATCTGGTTCATAACAGCCGTTGTTTGCTGCGCCAATTGAGCAATCAATTCTTCCATCCCTTCGCCGGTTTTGGCAGATATCGCAATGGCATCCGGATAGAGATTGGCCAGACGCCGCCGGGTCAGCGCATCGGAAACCAGGTCGATTTTATTCAATACCAACAAGGTCGGCTTGTGCCCGGCGCCAATTTCCTCAAGCACATTTTGTGTTGTCTGATGATGTTCGGTGATGTTGCTGCCGCTGGCGTCGATGACTTCGATGATGTAATCGGCCAGACGCGTTTCCTCGAGCGTAGATTTGAAGGCCTCAATGAGCAGATGCGGCAGCTTGCGGATGAAGCCAACAGTGTCTGTCAGCAGCAGTTCCAGACCACCAGGCAGTTCGAGGCGGCGCACCGTCGGGTCCAGGGTTGCAAACAGCTTGTTTTCAGTCAGTACAGAAGCCTGTGTCAGGGTGTTCAGCAGCGACGATTTTCCGGCATTGGTATATCCGACAATGGCGGCTACCGGCACGGGTTTGCGAAGGCGCTTGCTGCGCTGGATATCGCGCTGCTTGCGGACTTCGCTGAGCTGACTTTTCAGTTTGGCGATCTGGTTGCGGATTTGCCTTGAGTCGATTTCGAGCTGTTGCTCCCCTTCCGCGCGTCCGCCGAGTCCGCCGGCCATTCCGCGCTGGCGGTTCAGGTGGGTCCACTTGCGTTTCAGGCGGGGCAGGGCGTAATTGGCTTGTGCCAGAGCAATTTGCAGGGTCGCTTCATTGGTTTGCGCTCTGGCGGCAAAAATATCGAGAATGACTTCTTGCCGGTCGATCACTGCCAGGTCGCTGAGTTTTTCCCAGTTTCGCTGCTGCGCCGGTGTCAGAAAATCATCGATGATGATGACATCCGCACCAGCTGCTTTAGCCAGCTCGACAACTTCATCGGCTTTGCCGCTGCCGGTGATAAAGGCCGGATTGAGGGAGCGGATGCGTGCCATGGCCGAGCCGGCTTTGGGCAGGCCGAGGGTATCCACCAGTTCGGAGAGCTCGGCCAGCATTTCTTCCGCTTCCTCGATGCTGGCATTCTGATGCTGGATGCCGACCAGGAAAGCGGTGGGAATCCTGGTTTGATCGTCGGATTCATCGAGATAAGACCGGGTTTTCATACTCTCTCCATATTTTCGGCAGTCAGAACGACTGGGCGCACCCAGATATTGGCTGCATCTTTTTCACGCATCGAAAGGCGGCTTTCCATGACCCGTATGCGGATCAGATCTCCGAAAGGTGCCCTCCCTTCCATTTGCAACATGCTGCCATGCACCAAACCTAAATCCGCAAACTTTTTCAGGCCGGGCAGATTTTCACTGATGTTGACCACCATGGCCTCCCGCCCGAGCGGAAGTTGATCCAGCGAAATCAGATCATTCTCCTTGCCGCCCAGCGTTGGCAGGTGCTGTTCGAGATACTCGCGCAATTTTGCGCAGTCGTCACGCTTCTCGATCGCATCAGCCAGTGCCACAAAGCGCTCCATGTATTTTTCCGTCAGAATATGCTCCGCCTTGCAGGCAAAATCATCGGCCTCAGACTCCGACAGCTTGAGAATCTTGGCGAAAAAATTTTTCATGACGGCATGGCGGTGCCGGATGACATTGGCCAGACGCAACCCTCGGGCAGTCAGAGTGACTGGGGAATGCGGCTGATAACGGATCAGACTGCGTGCGGAAAGCGCCTGCAGGGCATTCGATACCGAGGGTGACGACACCCCTAGTTTCTCAGCAATATCCTTGCTGTGAGCGTGCTGATTGCTCTCAATGATCTCTGCAATGACTTCCAGATAATCTTCCAGACTGCTGGAAATCTCCATAGTATTCATACCATTACCTTGAAAAATCCCGGATACGCTTTGCTGAAACTCTCTTCCCGCTCTCTTAATATAAATTTAGACACGGCTAATTCAAGGACGACACGGACGAAACATGGACGGGACACGGACGTTTTGGTAATGGCTCAGTCTTCTGTAGTGCGGGGAATTTCATGGGACGTATGGGACGTATGGGACGTATGTATAGGACTATGGGATCAGAAACTATCATTGTACGTCCCATTGTCCCATTCATACGTCCCAT
>JAQVUB010000081.1:0-1589 GCA_028699735.1 Lentisphaeria bacterium
CTGACGGATTACAATTCCTCTGTTACCTTCCTTTGTTTTTTGTATATTCAGAGAGGTCTCTTGGCGGTTCATTTCCGTAGCCCGGCGTATACAGTCCCCGCAACTGAGTTTTGTTAAGCAAGTGGAATGGGCCTTTGAAGCCGGCTTTCCGGAAGAGGTTTCCTGCTTCGATTTCATTTCGTGCCAACACGGCCAGTTTGAAATTGGCAAGTTGGGGGGCCAGCCAGAATTGATCCGGCACGCGATTACTGACAAAGACGGCCTGTTGCGGAAAATTGGCCAGTTGCCAGTAGAACAGAAAACTGGGAGCGTCCCATTCATTAACCAGGAAAATATATTCCCCAACCATACCGTTGCTGCGAATAAAGGTGACTGCATCCCGATTATCCGTGGCGTCACGGTAATATTGCTGAAGCAAATTTTGCGGAGAATTGCCATTGAGCACCTGTCGGGTGGTCAGACGGCTGCAGATTTGTTCAATTACACAGCCTGAAAGCAACACGGCCACAGCCAGATAGGTGAGCTTCTGGCGGCGCAGAAAAGGCAATGCATAACAGGTGCCTGCTGCAGCCAGAGTGACTGCCGGCAGAAAAACCAGAAAGACTCGTGGGAAAGGAGCGTGTCCGCCAAAACGCAAGAGAATAACAGCGGAAGTGGGCAGCAGGCAGCACAGCAGCAGCCTCAGACCGGTTGTTTTATGGGCGGTAGCGGGGTTGAACAGACGCGGAAGCATGTACAGGCTGTACGCAGCCAGGGGCAGGCTGAGCAGACCCAGGTGGGCACTCATGCCCAGGATCACATTCCCGGCCGCCAGCCAGGAGCTCTCCCAGCCACCGGCACTCTCACTGGCCTTCCGAAATTGTTCCCAGATATGCAGATAATAGGCTGCCGACAGCAGAGTCATCAGCAGGCAGGGCACTGCGCATGCAAGGGCTTTTCCTGTAGCTTTGCCGCTAACTCGCAACTGCCAGAACAGGAACAGAGCCAGCGCTGGAGCCAGCAATGCAGCGCTGGGCATGACCAGCGGCAGCAGAAAACAGGCCAGGCATACCCATAACTGACCACGACGATGATTGCCAAAGAGGATTTCCAGAATTCCGGACAAAGCGAGGGTGCTGAGAAACATGCACAGGGAGTATCCACGAACCTGATAAGCGAATGCGGAAAAAACCGGGCTGACAGCCAGCACCAGTCCGAAGATCGCCGCCAGACGTCGTCCGATATAGCGGCGCCAGTGCAGAACCACCATCAGGATGCTGGCAAAGCCAAAAAAGAGGGATGGCCAACGCAAAATATGTTCAGTGAAGGAGAAGTCGAGAAAGCGCACCCACCACCAGTAGAGGGCACTGTTCAAAAAATGGTTGTTGGCCATGATATAGTTGCGGAAGATTCCGCCCAGGGAGGAGTTTTCGCCGCCGATGGCGAAATACTGCAGGGTGAGCACTTCGTCGTACCAGAGCTCGGCCATGCTCCAGGGCATCACCCGTAACAGGAAGATGGCACAGGCGATCAGTGCCCAGGCACGGCTGTCGTCTTCCCGAAACGGCAGACGCAATTTGCTATCGGAAGGGAGGCTCTTGTAATTCATT
>JAQVUB010000081.1:1689-8676 GCA_028699735.1 Lentisphaeria bacterium
TTGCCCAGCCGAGGTGCATATTCGATAGGGATTTCGTAGATGCGGCAGCGGCACTTTACCAGCCTTGCCGATATTTCCGGTTCTATGCCGAAACGATTGCTGGTCAGTTTCAGAGATTTGAAAATCTCACTGCGGATCATTTTGTAGCAGGTTTCCATGTCAGTCAGGTGCAGATTGGCAACCAGATTAAAAAAGCCGGTGATCAACTTATTGCCATAATAATGCCAGAAGGTATCGACCAGCGTCGTGCTGCCGGAATAACGGCTGCCGTAAACCGCATCCGCCTTGCCATTTTCAATAAAGGCAAGCATGCCGGGAAATTCGCTGGGGGAATATTCGAGATCGGCATCCTGGATGACGACGGCATCGCCTTTGACCAGACTTTGTGCGCTGCGGATGGCGGCTCCTTTGCCCTGATTGATCTCATGATGGATGATCGTCAGGTCATCCGAAGCGGGCAGGGAGTCCAGTCTCTGCCGGGTTCCATCGCTTGAGCAGTCATTGACGACGATGATCTGTAACTGCTCCACCCCGCAATGGCGTACCCGCTCAATCATCTCCAGAACCGTTTTCTCCTCATTGTAAACAGGAATGATGACTGACAAAATCACGTGACTTCTCCTCATTTGGGGGGATTTGGCGGCGGCGGGGGGTTAATCGCCGATCCTGCGGTTAGGATGTTTACCCAAGTTGCAGAGGATTTCATGGGCGATGGTACCGGCTTTATCTGCCAGTTCAGCAGCGCTGATGCATTCATCGCCCTGCCTGCCGAGCAGAACCACCTCTTCGCCAGGCTGTAAATCGGGCAGACTGGCGGCATCGGCCATCAGCATTCCCATGCAAATTCGACCACGTACCGGTACACGCTTTCCCCGGATCAGCACTTCCACCCGGTTGCTCAGCAGCCGGGGATAGCCATCCGCATAGCCCACGGGTATAACCGCCAGCCTGCCGGCTTCCGGCAACTGATATAGCCCGCTGTAGGAAACCAGGCTTCCCTCTGGCAATTCTTTGACAGAGAGAATTCTGCTGCGGAAGGTCATCGCCGGCTGCAACTGGCTGGCGAATCCCGGTTCATCACTATAACCATACAGCCCAATTCCCAGTCTGGCAAACGGAAGTTCAGGGGCAAGCTGGTTTAAAATGCCATTGGTGGCACAGAGATGTCGTTCGCTGCAGGAATCCGGCAGCAGGCTGACCGCCTGCCGGAAATTCTGCAACTGTTGCAAAGTCAGCGGATGCTGAGCTTCCGCTGAGACCGCCAGATGTGAAAAACAGCCGGTCAACTCCAGCTCCGGTACCGATTGCAGAACATTCAGGATTTCGGGAATTTGTCCTGGCAGGAATCCCAGACGGCTCATGCCAGTATCGATTTTCAGGTGGATTTTGCAATGGCACTTTTCTCTTCGGGCGCAAGCAGCCAGCGCTTCAGCCTGCTCGAAGCTCCAGCATGCCATGGTGATCTGAAGGTGGGCTGCAGCCGCCAGATCACAGGGCAGAATCCCTTCCAGAACCCAGATACTGGCACGCAGCCCTGACTGTCGCAAAACCTCGGCTTCACCAAGATTAAAAACCGCCAGCGGATCGGCTCCGGCCTTTTCCAGTGCCAGAGCAGCCTGGGGCAAACCATGTCCATAGGCATCGGATTTAAGCACTGGAACGATCTGGCTGTTGGGTTGAAAGCGACGGAAAAACTTCCAGTTGTGGACGAGTTTGCCGGTCTCAATGACCAGCTCGGATTGCGGAAACATGGAGTTAAACCCTTCTGACAGGATGGGACATGGCCGAAGCACTGGGACTGCAGCCAAAGTATTTTCGAAATACTTTGGCAAAATAGCTGCTGTCTTCATAACCGACTGCATAAGCGACCTGGGAAATGTTTTTCTGCCCTTCACTGAGCAGGATTTTTGCTTTTTCCATGCGCACCATGGTCAGATATTCCGGCAGCGAAAAGCCGCTTTCAGCATTAAAAACTCTTGACAAATGATACTGGCTGATACTTAGCGCCTGCGCCAGATCCTCGAGGGTGATCTGCTTCTGAAAATTACGCTGGATGTATCCTTTCACTTCCTGAATCAGCCATAGCTTCTTTTTGGCCGGGGAGGCAGCCGGTTCATTCCCGGCGGCCTTGCTGTGATTCTCCGACACGGCCTTCAGAATGCTTAACAGCAGGGTATGAAAAATGGTTCTGCTGAGCAATTGGTCAAATTCACTTTCCCGAAGAGTATCCAAATAGAGAGCGTCGCAATACTGCCGGATTCGGCAGCGTTGATCATCGGAAAGATCGTGGAGGACAGGTGCGGGCAGGATTTTGCGAAATTCCGTTTCAGCGCCCGGCCAGGAAAAGGAAGCCATAAAGACTTCATAATCCTGTCCCGGATCAAATTTGTCGCGGTGGGGAGTATCTCTGGGGATCAGGACGATATCGCCGGGGCCTGCAGAAAAGCTCCCCTGATGAAATTCCAAAGTCAGATGCCCATGCCGGATAAAGTGAAATTCCCAGTCGGGATCAACATGATAATGGGTTCGCCAGAATAAATCAAACAGGCGCACGCCAAACGAGCGCAAGTGAGGTAATTCGGCAAAACATTCATTCATAACCATCCCCGTAAAAAAAACAGAAACTCAGCAGTTGGGATAATATATCATGATTCCAGATGGATTCACGAAAAAAAATAATCGATTGCGCAGTATCACGCTTAAGTCGTAATCTGTCAGTGAAGCTGAGTGCAGCGGTATTTTTTTACAACGAAAGACACTAACGACCCGAAAAAATTTCATGGGATGAACAACGAATTCCCCCAGTAAAAACCGTTTCCCATGAAATTTTTTCGGGTCGGTTCGTGCTTTTTGTTGTTAAAAAGAATTCTTCTGTTACCAAGTTTAACTGACGCATTACCCATCCGATCTTTTCCGATCTTTTCCTTCTCCCTTCTGACTTGCTGAAATGCTCATCCGACGATATAGTTTATTTTTTACTTACAGTGACATTCATGGCAGAAAAAGGCACACTATTGATGCGGATTTTATGGCTGGTTTTTCTTTGGGTCGGCTTTTCGCTTTCTGCAGCGGAGTTCTCCTGTCTGTTTTCACCCGGCGGATGGAACAAGGAGGACTGGGTGATGGTGAAGAGTCCCCGATGGGATTACCTTGGCATCTGGGAACAGGAAGCTGATCACATCCGGAACAAGGTGCCAGCAGATGCCACAGAAAACGAGATGCTGGGCAAGCGCGCAGGAGAGACTTACACTTCCATGCTCTGGAAAGAGAAGATTTCCGCTCATAAAAAGGTTGTTATCTGTGCAGAAATGTCCTTTGATTATCAGATGGCGCCTTTGCTCGTGATTGCGTCGGAATATGGGAAGGATTCGGGTGCCTGTCCGGAGTATCGTCAGCATTGGGAGATTGTGCTGTATGACAAGGGCATCAACGTCTGGCACCATCAGTATGCCGATGGCAAACCTTCCTGGTACAAGGCAGCTGCCCTCCACACTGCATTTGCTCCCAATCAAAAGGTGATGATGACGGTCACCATAAACTTTGCAGGAAAGGTGCCACAACTCGAAATCAGGGCTGACGGCAAGACTTTCAGTTATGCGGAACTGCAACTGCCTAAGAGCTTTTTTGTCGGACTGACTGCCTGTGAAGGAGTCAACCGTTTCTACAGCTTCTCGGTTACGTATTAAAACGACAAACAGGATAGGGAATGATGGACTGGAAAACTTTATTTGTGACTTTCGGCGTTGTGTTTCTGGCTGAATTGGGTGATAAAACCCAGCTGATGGCGATGGCTCTGAGTACAGGGCGCAAAGGCGGTTGCATTTCTGTCTTCCTGGGTTCCAGTCTGGCTCTGATGTGTACTTCCGCGCTGGCCGTTTTTGCCGGCACTGTGCTGGCACGTTATATCCCCCAGAAATATCTGTTGCTGGGATCGGCCGTGCTGTTTATCCTTCTAGGGATTGCCATGCTTGCCAATCTTGCCTGGAAATCCGGCCAAACAGCTGTTTGATCTTGGGTGAAAGACGGTATTTATGCGCATCAATCCCATAACCCGGAAACGATGGCAGCGCTTCCGCAAGATGCGCCGGGCCTGGTTTTCCTTCTGGCTGCTGCTGCTGGTCTATGGGTTCAGTCTGGCTGCGGAGCTGCTTTGCAACAGCAATCCACTGCTGCTGGTTTATCAAGGGCGCATCTTCTTTCCCTTCTGCAAATTCTATGCGGAAGACCTCTTCACCGGCAATGGCAGGGCTACCCGACCGGATTACCGGAAATTAGCTCAACAGCAGGACTTTCAACAATCAGCCTGGATTCTCTGGGCGCCGGTGGTCAATGATCCTTTTCGAAGTGTGCCTGTCGCAGAGCTGGAACAACACCTGCGAATCTTCTGCCGGCTGACCGCAGTCCCCAGGGTCGCCGGCATCAGCATCGATCAGGATTTTCAACTGATCCGGGCGCTTGGTCTGAAAACGTTTGGTGACGGTGAAGAACCACAGTGGCAGGGCAAAAAACTGCAGGAACTATGGGAAATCCCGCAGCAATTGCAACATGCACTGGAAGCGCGCTTTGCAGGAACGAATGCGCAACCGCAACTGGAAATGGTCTGCACCGGAAAACAGGGCTTGCCATCCTTGCGCTTTATTCTGCTTCCGTCGCAAACGGGTGCGCGGCGCAGTGTGCGGATGACTTTACGCGAAGACATCGAGGCTGAGGATGCAAACCTGTTCTGGACTTTCCCAAAGGGAGCCGATTCTCCCCGTCAGAGGCAAAAAGAGTTTGCGGCTTTGCCGTCTGAGCTGCGTCAGCAGATTCTGGCTCAAGTACATGCCAGTGCACGAAAGGAAAATCCGCCGGTGCAGGAAGTCTTTCTCGATGGGCGTTCGATGAAGTTAAGCAGTGAACTCGAGCAGGTGCGCTTTCCGTTCCGCCCAACGCCAGGACACTGGCTTGGGCTGGATGATGCCGGACGGGATGTCTTTGCACGAATTCTCTACGGCCTGCGTTCCTCGCTGAGCTTTGGTCTGATCCTGGTTTTCTGTGCCATGGCTGCCGGCACGATGGTCGGCATGCTGCAGGGATATCTGGGCGGCTGGGTGGATATCACCGGCCAGCGCCTGATCGAAATCTGGAGCGCGCTGCCCTTCCTTTATATCATGATCCTCATGGGATCCATCTATGGACCCGGCTTCCAGTTGCTCATTTTCTGTTACGCCATTTTTAACTGGATCGGAATTTCCTATTACATGCGTGCAGAAATGCTGCGCTTGCGTCGTTTGCCTTTTGTTGAGGCGGCCCGTTGTTTAGGGTTGCCGGGCTGGAAGATCGCCCTGCGGCACATTCTGCCCAACAGTCTCGTTCCTCTGATTACTTTTTTCCCCTTCAGCCTGGTCGGAGCGATTGGTTCTCTGGCCGCCCTGGATTACCTGGGCTTCGGCCTGCCCCCGCCTACACCCAGTCTGGGGCAACTGCTGCAGCAGGCGCAAAATCAGCGATGGGCCTGGTGGCTGACTCTTTATCCTTCTCTGACCCTGTTCATCATCATGCTGCTGGGAGTCTTCATCGGAGAAGGACTCCGCAATGCCTTTGATCCCAAACGCCAAAGCCGTCTGCAATAGTCAGACTCCGTCCAAAAAGCTTTTTTAACAACGAAAGACACGAAAATGCACGAACTTTTTTAGGGTTGGGTTGGTGGGTTGATCGTGACAATCTGAAATTCTGTCGTCATTCAAGCCAATGACAGCAAAAAGCAAATTTGGGCGATGAAATATCAGGATGGGACATCAGCCTCCCAACAAAATTTTCGTGCCTTTGCGTGTCTTTCGTTGTTAATCATTCTTTTTGGATGCCATTTAAGTATTCCTGGAAAGCCCTTTATGACCTCCCGCCAAAAGAAAATTACGATGATTGCAGTGCTGATTGTGGCTTTGGGCTTGCTGATCGGGTCATTTTTTCTGTTTGCTCCAAAAGCCTTGCGTTCCTATTGTCGCAAGCAGGGTGTGGAATATCAATATGCCACTTGCCGGTTCCGCCTGCCGGGCACGCTGACCTTTTCCGGTTTCCAATTGCAGAAAGCGGACGAGTTTTCTTTTGCCGCAGAGCATTTGGAATGGAAGGGCAGTCTCTGGGATTGTCTTTTGGGACGGTGGAATGCGAAGACCCTCCAGATGAATAATGCAGCCCTGCAGATCACCCAAACACGACATGCCGGAAAAGTGCAACTGTCTAAAATTACCCTGGAACTGCAGGATATCGCCATGGAAAGCAGAGCCAACGGAAGCATGAAGGCGGTAGTCGATGAAATCAATTTGCAGAATAACGGCACTCTGAGAGGCGGAAACCTCGAAATCAATTCCTTGTGCATATTTTCCAAGGAATGGCTTTTTGATCTTTTGCAAGGACAAATCTCAGTTTCAGATGTAATCTTGAGCCAGGGCGAACTGTCTCTGGGCACCCTGTCTGGAACTGTGGATTATGCATTGCAGCAGGATGCTGCTGATTCCTGGCAGCTCATTTCCGGGGCAGAAGCGGCAGTTCCCCTGAATCAGATACAGGTACGTTTATCCGGTCGCGAAGTGCTGAATGCACTTGTTCGGAGTGGATCCTGGAATAAGGCTTCGGAGCAGCAGGAAGCCAGTCTTGAACTGACGGCCTCCTGCATCGACAGCGATCCGCTTCTGGCTCTGTTTGCACCGGAGGCATATGCCTGGGCAAGCGGGCGTTTTAAATACCTGCAGCTTGATCTGCACAGTCGGGGCAGGGATAAGGAAGACTTCCTGCGCAATATCGAGGGCAGTGTCGCCTTGGATATCGAGCAACTGAACCTGAAAAACAGCCCGTTTATCGAAATTTTCAGCCGGCGAACAACGCTTGATCTGCCGGATCTCCTGCGTTTTGACAGAGGTTCTGCCATCCTGAAGATTGCCAATCAAGCCTGCCGGGTGCTGACGACGGCTCCGTTTCGGGGGCAGCATCCGGTCATTGAAGCCAATG
>JAQVUB010000082.1 GCA_028699735.1 Lentisphaeria bacterium
CTCCATATTCCCTCCGACACATGTTGACAAGGAGGGAACTTACCACATAGGGTTCAAGGTACAAGCATGACATTTTGCACAGCGATCTCTTACCTCAACGCAACAACCTTTAAAAAATTTTCGAGTATTTTTGTGTTTTTTCGTTGTTAAAAAAGTGGTTAAAAAATTCATGATTTATTTTTCAGGATGGTTTTGAGCTGTTCGGCTTCCGGTCGCAATTTATAGTATTGATCGAGGGGGTAACAGCCTGAGACGAAGCCGCAGCGCGGGGCATTTGTGCAATCGCCGAAGGTTCGGCAGATGCGTTTGCGATCGAGGGGTTTGCCGGAAATCATGTCGCAGTAGATATCGGGATAGGAGAGCACCATTCTGCCGATGCCGACCCAGTCGGTCCAGCCCTTGGCGACCGTATATTCTGCCACATGAGGGAGAAATTCCTGGAGGCAGCTGTAGCCGGAGCCGACGATCTTCATCGCGGGTCGCAGTTGTTTCAGTCGCTGCACGGCTTTCAGGTGTCTGGCCACATTGTAGAGAGGGTTTTGCGGCATTTCATAGCCATCGCAGACCGGATAGTATGCGGGGCGTTGCAGATGTACGTTGTAATATGGGCTGCCGACCGTCGCACAAATGAATTGCACGCCATACTCCATCAGCAGATCGACGAACTTGACGGTTTCCTGAAGATTTTCATCCATATCGAGGCCAGTGCCGTCGCCGCCGAAGGCATAGGGATACTCTTTTTCCATCCATTGCATGGGCATGCCGATGCCGTCTGCACCCTTGACAAAGGGGAGGATATCAAAGAGGCTGAGGCGGGCGGAGATCGGGAAGTCCGGGCAGGCTTTCCGGATTCCATCTGCAATTTCCCGGAAGAAGCGGGTACGGTTTTCGAAGGATCCGCCATAGGAGCCCGGGCGGTCATATGCGGAGAGCAGTTCATGGCCCAGGTAGCCGTGAGCATGTTTGATATCGACAAAGTCAAAACCCGCTCTGCGGGCAATCGTGGCGGCTTGAATAAAGGCGCTGATAATCTCTTCCAGCTCGGCATCGCTGACAATATTTTCCGGGCCGTTGCCGAATTTGCGATCGAGCAGGGGATGCGTATAGGCCGTGCGTGAGGCCAGAATGTGCGGGTCATCCGGGTGTGAATAGCGTCCGGAATGGGTAAGCTGCAAGCCGATGACCAGCTCTTCCCCTGCACCGAATTTCTGCCGGTGGGTTTCCCGCATTTCCCGGCAGAGAGCTGTCAGGGCTTCTGCGGTATGTTCGGCGATCATCAGTTGGTTCGGGTTGCTGCGCCCGGCATGCATGACGGCAGCTGCTTCGGTTCCATAAAGCAGTTTTGCGCCGGATTCGGCGAAACGCAGCCAGCGCCGCCGGGTCAATTCACTGGGAGTGCCGTTCCGCTGGCAATCCCATCCCTCCATCGGCAGGATGGCCCAGCGGTTGGCAAAGCTGAAAGGGCCGCAGTGCAAGGGTTGTGCAAGAGCAGCGGATGCGTCGCAGGGTGGTTTGTCATTCAGAGGAATGTCAATCTTTTCCGCAGCAAGATATTCACGGAATTCGGATGGACTTTTTAACGAACTGATTTTGCGGTATTGGGACATGGTTCTCGCCTTTTTTTACAACGAAAAAACACGAAAAGGCACGAAAATTATTATAGATGTGCAGCATCAGGTTGGAGGCTGGTAAATTTTACCGGAGCGGAAATTATTCCAGACGTTTTCGAACCAGCCTGCGTTGTCGGGCAGCGGGCGGCAGGGCTGCCATTGCGAATGGAAGGAACCCTGCCGGAATTCGGTTTCCAGCACCTGGCTGCGGAATTCCGGATTTTCCGGCTGGCAGTGCCAGGGCAGTTTCGAATGCAGTGTGATTCCCGGTTTATCGATGGTCAGGGCTCCGCCCCGGGAGCCAGTTCCGGACTCGATTTGCTTCAGGATTGCTGAGAGATAGGCTTGCTGTGCTACGAGCAATTGCTCATTGCGCAGGGTTTCAATGCGTTCGTCCACCGACAGCCCTCCCAGGCCAGCCTGCAGGGAAATCCTCCACTGTTCTTCACTTTCCGCCAGGGCTCGTGTGACCAGCGCCGCTTCCCGCAGAAAAGCTCCTGCGTCACTCATGCGGCGCTGCAGGACTTTTCGTCCTTTTTTCCAATCGCGGTCACCGGGAAGCTGGCAGCGTTCCTGCCAGCGGTTCTGAAAATTTCCGATCAGCTCGGGGAATTCCAGTGCATCCTCTTTTGAGCATGCCACGATATATTCAGCTGCCCGCAGTGCTCCGCATTGCCCGGCATTCAGTGCGGAACCGCCCGGGCGGGTAATGCCATGCGAACCATTGACTTCACCGATCGGAAAGAGACCTGGCAGATTTTCGGATTCATACCAGATGTTGCCGGCCAGGCCACCGTTGTTATGCTGGGCACAGACAGCAATTTCCAGCATTTCAGTCGCAAGGTCGATGCCATGATCCCGGTACAGGGTAATGGCTGGAGCGTTGAGCTGTTGCAGGCGTTCCAGCGGAGTAAACCCAGTGGCATTGCTGTTATGCAGATACTGGCGGCATTCGGAACCCACCTGCTCCCATTGAAAACCTTGCGGGTTTTTGCGGTAATCCAAAAAGACTTTGCGTTTCCGCTCCCGGGTTTCCCGATAGACAAAGAGGTCAATCAAGGAAGAACCGGGCAGGTGGGAACAGGAAAAGGGCCACTGGTATCCTTTGAGAAAAATGGCATCGCAGAGTGCGCCGTCGGAAGAATAGTACTCCTGCAGAAATTCGCGCTCATCGCCACCGGAAGGGTCGCAGGAGACGAAGCGCGGCAGCACCTGCATGTAGCTTCCGGAGACATTCCAGCGGAATTTCAGCGAGGCCAGGCCGAACTGGGATTCGGGGAGGCTCCTGGCACGAGCTCCCGCTTCGAGGGCGATGCCAATGGCGCCGGTATGCCCGGGCGGGTAGACGCTGTCGGCATACAAAGCGCCCGGTCCGCCGACGGCAAAGATCACGTTGCGGGCAAAGACATATTCCAGATCGCCGGTATCCCGGTTGATAAATACAGCTCCTGCACAGTGTTTCTGATCGCCTGTTCCGGCACAGAGCAGCGAGATGGCCACACGCCCTTCAAAGACTGGGATTTCCCGCCGTTGCAGTTCCCGGATCATAGCCAGGCACATATCGCGGGAGGTATAAGGGCCGCAACTGCTGGCACGTCCACGCCGGTCATGATCGGTCTGGTAGCCGACGTAACGACCATACGGGTCATGGGGAAACTGGACGCCGAGACGGATCAGGTTGGCAAAGGCAAGCGCAGACAGTGCAGATTCGACCAGGGCCAGATCCCCGTGCATGGAACCGCACTGATAAAAATCCTCTGCCATCAAATCCGGACTGTCCGTCGTTTTTCCCGACAGGCTGAGTTTATAGTAGGTCTGTTTATCGCTGCCGGCATTGATGCTGGTGCCGCAATGCAGGCCCTCTGTGAACAGAGCTATAGAATGCTGCCCGAGGGCTTCTAATTGCACTGCAGCTGCAAGCCCGGCGGCTCCGCTGCCAATGATCAGCGTATTGATTTTCATGGAATGTATATTTGCTTGTTTGATGGTCACGGACGGAACACGGACGGAACTTGGCGCAAGCTTGGGCTGTGATTTCTACAAACGTTCGACGCAGAGTCCGCCATCGATATGGATGACTTGTCCAGTGGAATAGGGCAGGGATGCATTGACCAGCATCAAGACCGCTTTGCCGACATCTTCGGGCTGCCCCCAGCGCCGCTGCAAAGTGAGTCCGTCGGCGATCATTTTATCGTATTTTTCGCTGACTTTGCTGGTCATGTCGCTTTGGATGACGCCCGGGCGCAATTCATAGACGGCAATGCCGGCCTCGGCCAGGCGCACTGCCCAGAGTTTGGTGCTCATTGCGAGTGCTGCTTTGGACAGGCAGTATTCTCCACGGTTGATGCTGGCATATTCCGCGGAAATGGAACCGATGTTGATGATGCAGCGAAAAGAATTATTGGGCTGTGCGATCATGTGTTTGGCGGCGGCCTGAGTCAGAAAAAAGGGGCCGGTCAGATTGATGGAAAGCACACGCTGATAGCTTTCCTCGGACAGCTCCAGCAAATCGCTTCGCACTTCCGGAGCGACCCCGGCATTGTTGACCAGAACATCCAGCGAAGCAAAATCGCGGATGAAATTCGTCAACAGCCTGTCTCGGGCTGCTGACGAAGAAATATCACAGACGTAATACGCAGCCTTAATACCGAATTTTTTCCGGAGCCTGGCTGCTTCAGAGACGGCCTCCGCATTTTCACTGCGGCCGCAGAAGCCGACGGAGTGGCCACATTCCGCGAGGCTGCGGACAATTCCCGCACCGATTCCGCGGGTTCCGCCGGTGATCAGGACATTCAAAGATGGCATTTTTTTCTCCAGTTGATGCAAAAAAATTTGGGGGGGGCAGGTGACGAATTAGATAAGCGCTTCCAGGATATTGTCGTTGAAGAGGAGTCCTTTTTCAGTTGGCCGTATGGAGTCAAGGTCCAGTTCCAGCAGCTTGAGTTTTTGGAGGTTAATCAGTTCGCCGCTTTTTAGTTTCCATGGGGTGAAACCGGTCAGCTGTTCGAAATCCTTATACTTCCAGCCGGCAGTCGTTCGCAGACCGAAAGCAAGGATTTCGGCGGCACGTTTATCCGGCGGGAGGATGTCGTCGATTTGCGGGGCGTGATTCAGCCAGTCCTGAAGGGTTCCAGGATTTGCCGGGCGGTTGATTCCGTTGAAAGAGACGGCTGCTGGTCCGCAGCCAAGGCAGGTCTGCCCGTGCCAGATTTCAAAATTGTGACGGCAAAACTTATCCGGTTTTGCAAAATTGGAGATTTCGTAACGGAAGAGTCCATGGGCATTGAGGATTCGATCCGTGGTCTCCCAGAATGAGCAGAATTCTTCATCATTTTCATCTTTAGGGATACGTTGCGTCAGAGGAGTTCCTTCTTCCAGCATCAGGGCGTATGCGGAAAGATGATCCGGAGCCATGGCGCAGGCACGTTGCAGATCTTCCTGCCAGTCAAAAAGAGTCTGATTTGGGACATTGAAAATCAGATCGAGATTCAGCCGCAGACAAGGTTTTTTTTTGATCTGCTCATGAATATCCTGCAAGTTGTCGAGGCTGCCTTTGCGTCCCATAATCTTGCGTATTTTCGGGTTGAAGGATTGGATGCCCAGGCTGATGCGGTTGACGCCAAATTCGGTGGCAATCTGCAGTTTTTCTGCGGTCAGCGAGTTTGGATTGGCCTCCATCGAGAATTCGCAATCCGGCAGCAGGCTAAACCAGGTTCGGATCAGGCTTAGCAATCTGGTTAATTCTGGAACGCTCAGCGAGGACGGGGTGCCTCCACCAAGGAAAATTGAGCGCAGAGGGAGGCATTGGCTTGAATGCCGGGAAAATTCCTCTTCAAGGCGAAGAAGATATTTCTTACGCAGCTCGGAGCTGGAATCCGGGATCGAATAAAATGCGCAGTAATCGCATTTTGCTTCGCAGAATGGGATATGGACATATAAAGAATGGAAAGCGGATGGTGACATAGGGGGACATTTTTTTAACCACGAAAAACACGAAAAGGCTTGGGGTGGACTGGCGCCCATAACCCATAGTTATCAGTTATCAGTTATCAGTTATCAGCCGTCAACCTGTCCATTAAAGTCCATCGTCTATCGTCCATCGTCCTCGTCCATAAGGTCCATCAGGTCCATAGGGTCCATAAGGTCCCTCGTCTATCGTCCCTCGTCTATCGTCTATCGTCCCTCGTCTATCGTCTATCGTCCCTCGTCTATCGTCTATCGTCCCTCGTCTATCGTCCCTCGTCTATCGTCCCTCGTCTATCGTCCATTATGGCCCAACTTCTTGTTTTTCGAAGAAGGTTTTTGGACGATAGACGATAGACGAGGGACGATAGACGAGGGACCTTATGGACCCTATGGACCTTATGGACCTTATGGACGAGGACGATGGACTTTGATGGACAGGCTGACAGCTGACAGCTGATAACTATGGGCTGTGGGCGCCAGCCCACCCTAAGTCTTTTCGTGCCTTTCGTGGTTAATTTTCCGGATGGAGTCGACATATCAGCCTGGTTTCCGGGCAATGGCAATACGGTCATGACCCGAGTAATCCTTGCGGATGCGAACCTCACGCCAGCAGTCATGGCGCAGCAGCTCACGGACTGCATTTCCCTGGGTGGCGCCGATTTCCAGCAGCATCCAGGCATCCGTCAGCAGGTGCTGCGGTGCTTCACGGATAATTCGGCGCAACAGGTCGAGGCCGTCTTCGCCGCTCAGCAGAGCCAGTTCCGGTTCGTAATCACGCACGACGGGGGGCAGTTCCGCGTATTCCTGCCGGGAGACATAGGGAGGGTTAGCGGTCAGCAGGGAAAAGCCAGCGTCAGGTGGGAAAGCCTGAAAAAGATCTCCCTGGAAAAAGGTGACATTCAGCAAGTTATTGTTCTGCTGGTTGAGTCTGGCCCAATGCAATGCTTGTTCGGAGAGGTCGCAGGCCATGAAGGAGGTCTGTGGCAGATTTTTGGCCATGGCCAGCGGGATCGCTCCGGATCCGGTACAGAGGTCGCAGACGATGCCGTAACCGGGATAGAGGCGAAGGGCTTCCTCGACAAGGATTTCGGTTTCCGGGCGGGGAATGAGTACTCCTGGTCCGATGAGCAGTTCCAGGCAATGGAATTCCGTATTTCCGAGCAGGTACTGCAGGGGTTCTCCGTTGATTCTGCGCTGCACCAGGTCATCGAGCCTGTCTTGTGCGGCTTGTGGGACTGTGTCAGCATCATCCTGCAGTTTGAATTCTCGGCAGACTTGATCCAGAATCCAGCGTGCTTCCTGCTGGGCATTGCTGCAGTTGCCTGCAGTCAGTTTCACCCGGGCATGTTGTACGGCGGAAAGCAGATTCACGGTGGAAACCTCAACTGCGTTTATATTTTTCGGCAAAAATGGCTATGACCGTGATAAAGATACCGATCAGCATCGGGCCATAGATAATGCCGATCAGGCCATAGGCGCGCAGACCGCCGAGAATGGAAAAGAAGAGGACGCCAAAGGAGAGGTTTGCCTTGCCGCCACTCATCAGCCAGGGGCGGACGATGCCGTCGATATTGCCGACCAGCAGGATACCCCATGCACAAAGAAAAATTGCCGACTGGGGATGTCCGGTGAAGAACAAGTACAGTGCCGAAGGGAACCATACCAAGGCAGTTCCGACAAAGGGGATGATCGAGCAGGCTGCGGATAAGACTGCCAGAAACAGCGCAGGCAGGCCGGTCAGCCAGAAGCCGACCATGCTGGCAAGCCCCTGCACCAGTGCGGCGCCCATAATGCCGACAAAAACCGTATGTGCAGTGATCCCAATTTTGTCGCAGATCTGCTGGTAGTCATCCTCTGCAAAAGGGCCGACTTGACGAAAAAACACCAGCAGAAAACGTCCTTTATAGAAGACAAAAAAGAGGACAATGACCATTAAAAACAGGCTGAAAAGGATACCCCAGATCGCTGAAATCGCCCGCAAGGTAAGAAATTGCGATAACGACAGAATTTTACGCGAGAAAGTCAGCAGATTTTTTTCCAGCAGATCAACAATCACCGACAGTTCGTCGGAATCTGGGGCTGCTTGAGTTATTTTGGGGGCTTCGGTGGAAGGCCTCTCACTGCTGCCAGATAGTAGTTGGGGCTCGCCGTCCGGATGACCGGGAATGGGCTCCAGGGAGGAGAAGAGTTCCGGGGAGTCCAGAAACTCGGCAAGTTGCTGAAGCAGAAATTTTCCGGTGCTGGAATCCTGAATTTTCTTCAGGGTCTGCTGGGTTTTGTCATCTTCATAGAACTTATTGATTTGATTGGCCATTTCGCCGGACTGCAGGTTTTGCAGTCCCCGGTTGACCAGCTGTTTTCCCTGTATGAACGCGGAGTGGAAGAAGAAAACGACTGGAAAGGCGACCAGCATAACAATCAAGGCAACCGACAGACCCGCGGCCAGCTTTTTGCGGCGGTCGACAATCTCCCGCGCCAGCTGAATGGGGGGAGGGAGCAGATGACGGGAGAGAAAAACTGCTGCTGAGAGGATGATTCGTCGGCAAATACCGCTCGTGCCACCAGCCTGCAACGCATTCCTGCAACGCAAAGCCAGCCTGCCCAAGGCCTGACCAGGGGAAAACCGGCTCCAGCGCCAGCGCCGTAAAACCCGGAAAAAATTACGCAGGTACAGAGAAACTTTGCGATGCAGGGGAAAAAGGACACTTCCCAGCAGCATGGCAATGATAATCGCATGAATAAAGGTTGCTGAAAGGCGCAGCAGAACCGCAGCCAGAATCAGCAGCAACCCCAGAAAGGCAAATTTGGAAATCGTATTGGGCTTGATCATGGACGGGACACGGACGGGACACGGACGGAACACGGACGGAACACGGACGGAACACGGACGGGACACGGACGGAACACGGACGGAACACGGACGGGACACGGACGGGACACGGACGGGACACGGACGGGACACGGACGGGACACGGACGGAACACGGACGGAACACGGACGGTTGACTGCTGTTGACTGACAACTGACAACTGACAACTCAAATGTTATAGAACTGTTTGATTTGGTTCCAGCCTT
>JAQVUB010000083.1 GCA_028699735.1 Lentisphaeria bacterium
AGAGAGATATCGCAGCAGTATTTGGTTAGGCAATGGGGATTGCCGGCAAAATTCAGAAAATCCTGGGCCCAGGCGAAGGCACCGCAGCCAATGACCCCAACAACCAGTTTATTGTCGCGCATGATGAATCCTCTGCAAAAGGTGAAAAAAACTCCGCAATCGCGGAAAATGTTTTTAACCACGAAAAACACGAAAGGACACGAAAAAAATCATGGAAGAGGCATTGAAAGTGTTTCTTGCGTCGCATTATCCATGAATTTTTTTCGTGTTTTTTCGTGTTTTTTCGTGGTTAAAAAGAAACAGTGTAAACAGAAACTGAATCAGATTTGTTTAGCGGCCTCGAAAAGTTGTTGCAAATGTTTGCTTCCCAGACGACTTTCCGCATAAATCTTGCGGATATTTTCAGTCCCGGATGGGCGTATAGCAAACCAAGCGTCTGCAGTGACAACCTTTAATCCGCCAATGGGCGCATTATTGCCAGGGGCATTGGTCATTTTCGCCACCACTTTGCTTCCGGCAATTTCTTGCAAAGCAATGGATTCGGGAGTTAAAGCGGCCAGTCTTTTCTTTTGTTCCTCAGTGGCTGGGCTGTCCTGACGTCCATAGAAGAATTTGCCGAATTCCTTTTCGAGGGCATGATATTGCTGTCCCGGATCCTTGCCGGTGACTGCGGTGATTTCCGCTGCCAGCAAAGCCAGGATGATTCCATCCTTGTCGCTGCTCCAGAGGGAGCCATCGCGGCAGAGGAAGGTAGCTCCTGCGCTTTCTTCTCCGGCAAATGCGAGGTCCCCCTTGCAGAGTCCGTCCACAAACCATTTGAAGCCGACGGGTACTTCGAGAAGTTTGCGTCGGCAGCGTCTGGCGATCAGGTCGAGCATGGAACTGCTGACGATGGTTTTGCCGACGGCGGCGCTTTTCGGCCAGTCCGGGCGGTGGTTGAACAGGTAGTCGATGGCGACGGCGAGGTAATGATTGGGGTTCATCAGCCCACTGCCGGGCGTAACGATGCCGTGACGGTCGGAATCGGGATCGTTGCCAAAGGCAATGTCAAAGGAGTTTTTCAGCTTGAGTAAACCCGACATCGCTTTGGCGGATGAACAGTCCATGCGGATTTTTCCGTCATGATCAACCGTCATAAAGCGGAAGGTCGGATCGGGATTGCCATTGAAAAGCGTCAGATCAAGACCATACTGTTCAGCAATCGGAATCCAGTAGCCCAGTGCTGCGCCGCCAAGGGCATCGGCGGCCATTCGCAGACCGCTGCCGCGAACCGCTTCCATATCGATGATATTTTTCAGATTCTGTACATAGGGTGTGCAGTAATCAAAGGATTTCAGGTAGCCGGACTGCAGCGCTTTAGCATAGGTCAGCCGCTTGATTCCGGCAGATTTTGCTTTCAACAGCCGGTTGGCTTCTGTTGCAATCCAGCTGGTGGTTGCTGAATCCGCTGGCCCCCCGTGCGGCATGTTGTATTTGATGCCGCCATCCTCCGGAGGATTGTGCGATGGGGTGACGATGATCCCATCGGCCAGCGCACTTTTCCGCTTGCAGTTATATGCAATGATAGCACGCGATACGGCCGGGGTGGGAGTAAAAGCATTGGCTGCGGCATAGAAAACTGGAATTTCATTGGCGGCGAGAACTTCACAGGCGCTGATGTGAGCCGGCTCGGAAAGGGCATGCGTATCCATGCCCAAGAAAAGCGGCCCGGAAATCCCAGCATTTTTGCGATAATTGCAGATCGCTTGGGTGATCGCCAGAATATGATCTTCGTTGAAAGAAAGCTTCATCGAACTGCCACGATGCCCGGAGGTCCCAAAAACTACCTGCTGCGCAGGCTCACAAGGATCGGGTTTTCCAGTATAATATTGAGAAATCAGCCTGGGAATATTCACCAGCATTCCGGCAGGCAGCTTTTTGCCAGCTAATTCATGGGACATGATTGGACAATTCCTGAAAAACAAGGCACTTAACCGCAAAAAAATATTTCATTAATATAAACGCTCGAATGAAAAAATAAACACCCGTACCAAAATCAGGTGGAAAGGAATTCTTTTTGAACAACGAAAGGTACGAAATCACACCAAAAAATTGCACGGGAAGGGGCTTTGACTGCGGGAATGCGTTATTGATCCCATGAATTTTTTTCGGGGCGTTAGTGTCTTTCGTTGTTGAAAAAATACCATTGCCACTCAGCTTCTGACGTATTACGAGGTTTTTTGGGCCTGGTGCTGCGCAAGCACGCTGGAAATTTCCTTCATAATTATGTTTGCGTCGGCTTTTTTCAGGTTCCAGCTTTCGAAATTCAGGCGCAGTTTGCTTTCATTGCCGGAAGGTCTCACGACGAACCACCAGCCTGATTTTCCCCCAGGACTCAGCCAAATGATTTTCAGATCCGGGAAATCGCGGCTTTTAGGGTGGTATTCGCCATTCAGTTCAAAGACCCGGAACAGGCCGAGGTCGGGATCCAACGCGATGCCCTGGCGTCGGGTGTCCGGGAGCTTGCCGAAATGCTGATCGAGTTTCTTCAGGACGGCGTTGACAGCAGTCCGATCCGGCAGCAGATAATTAATTTCTCCGCTCCACTGATAGGTTTTCCGCCATCCGGCCAGCAGCGCTGGCAGTTCTATTTTTTGTTGTTTAAGACGCCGTACCTCTGCAAGCAGGGTCAGTGCAGTCAGAAAACCGCTGTCGACGGAGAAAAATTCCGGGTAGAAATAATGTCCGGAATGTTCCCCGGCAAAGAGGATGCGCTTCCGGAATTTGGGGTGTCGCATCAGTTGTTTGATCTGGCCATGGCCGACCGGAGTATCCAGCAGCTCGACGCCGGAAGTGGACTCTCCGAATAAATCCTGCAGCAATTGGCTCGAACAGAGATTCCGCATCAGCAACGGATGGTTCAACTGGTTTTGCCCAAGCTTCTGCTGTGCAACCAGAGCATAAACCTGGGACGGAATGATTTCACGACCATTTCGGTCGACAAAACCGGCCCGGTCGGCATCCCCGTCAAAAACAATCCCCAGATCGGCTTTACGGCGGCGAACTTCGTGACCCAGGCGCTCAATCTGCTCCGGCATCAGGGGATTTGGAACCCCATGCGGAAAATCGCCATCGGGTTCGGGATCCAGAAAGAAAAACCGGAAACCCCATGCTTTCAGGCGTTCTGCCAGCGGTGCAAAGGCGACGGCGCCCACCCCATTGCCGGCGGCAATGACCGCAGTGACCTTCGGACGGCAAGTTGTGTTTTGCATAAATCCGGCCAAAGCGAGCAGGTGATCCGCGAATTCTTCGCCGATCACAAGCACCTCAGGCGGAGTAAATTTTTCCTGCAAGGATGTTTTCAGGGCATCGAGATCCTCGCGGCTGAAAGGCAGTCCCCCGCTGTGAATAAATTTCATGCCATTAAATTCTTTGGGGTTGTGCGAAGCGGTGATCATCACGCCAGCGGAATAGTGCTGGGCATATTGGCCGCAGGCATAATACAGCTGTTCGGAGGAAACCAGCCCGAGAAACTGCGCGCTGCCGCCACGTCCGCCGAAGCCACGCAGAAAAGCCAGGCTCAGGTCATAGGAGCCTTTGCGGGCATCATGCCCAAGCACTAGAGTGCCCGGCAGCCCTCGACGCAGCAGCAACTCATACAAGGCCTCCCCCAGCAGGAAAGCGATTTCGGAGTTCAGGACATCTGGCCAAAGGCCGCGGATATCGTCCCGTTTGAAGATTTGATCAAGGTCATCCATCAATGCAACTGCCGGATTATGGCATATATATTTCATTATTTTACTCCCTGGGCATATAATATCCCGAATATGGAAAAAACGCAAGGATGATTTTGTATAATTCCAAGATTTTTAACAACGAAAAGAAACGAAAAGACACGAATTTTTTTCGTACTACTATCGCCCCAATTCTCTTTTTTTGAGAAAGATTTTTTGAAACAGCACACGCAAGTTTCTAGCCATGAGACACTTTCTCATTTTTGAGAATTTTTTTAGGGTTTTGATGTGATGAAAGCGAAACACGATACCGGCGGAGACGCCGAGGAGGGAAAGGTCCACACAAGCTTGCACAGACCAAGGGGAGCCGGCGAGACACCGGCGCTCCATATTCCCTCCGACACATGTTGACAAGGAGGGAAGTGACCACATATGGTTGATGGTACGAGCATGAAATTTTGCACAGCGATCTCTTACCGCAACGCAACAACCTTAAAAAATTTTCGAGTCTTTTTGTGTTTTTTCGTTGTTAAAAAATAGGTTGTGGACGCCAGCCCACTCCAAGTCCGTTCGTGCTTTTCGTGGTTAAAAAAACGCCTTGCTTGTGAATTCTCTGCGATATTGGATGGGGGATGCCTGGTATTTCTGGCGGAAGAGTCTTGAGAAGTAGAAGGGGTTTTCGAGTCCGGCTCTTACGGCGATGGTTTTGACCGGTTCCTGGGTATAAATGAGTTCTTTTGCGGCTTTTTGCAGGCGGCTATGGATCAGGAATTGCTGTGGTGGCATGCCGGCCAGTTCCTTAAAGATGCGCCGAAAATGGGTGCTAGTGACATGGCAGCGGGCGGCTTCGGCCTGGAAATCCCAGACTTCTTCCGGATGGGCGCTGATTCGTTCAATCAGGCCAGTGATATAGGTGGCCTGCCAGGGAGGATTTTTGGGTTCGGTGCGAAGTGCCTCATGCATTTGCAGCAGGAGGTCTTCAAACAGCAGCACTGCCCGCGGAGAGACGGTTCCCGGCAGCCGGATCAGCTCCATGATGGTAAGCATTGTGCGTAGAAATTTATCCGCGTTTCGCATATAGACCAGGGGTGGATCCGCATTTAAGGGAAAGAGTCCACTTTGCAGATAGTGTTCGATTCGTTTGCCATAAGTGCAGATGAAGTTATGGTGTCGGGGAACTCCATTGATTGCACCATATTGAAAGACCGCGCCGGGGTGGGTAAGAAAGGCATAGGGGCCTTCCACACGGTATTCACGCCCAGTGTTGATCTGCAGGCGCAAGGGGCCATGATAGTTGAATTGAACTCCGTAATACAAGGGCTCATTGTGCACATGATCAACGTGACGCGCAGTCGATCCGGTCAGACTGAAATTCAAGCCGCTAAAGTAATCCATAAGGAGAAACCACTTTTAGCCGACCGATCCGACCGATCCGACCGATCTGACCGATCGGTCGGGTTCATTGAGGCAAGAATGGGGGGGCTGGGGTGAGTTGTTGGTTTTGATGTTCGTTTTGTATAAAGATAGGTCTGTTTTCTTTATTTGCAAATGCTGTTGCAAGGGTATATTTATTGGCAAGCAACATTTGTCTTCAAGAGATATTCGAAACCTGCATAACAATAAAAAGGGGTATCATGGAAAACGTTCGAATTGGTTATCTGGCCTTGTCCAAACTCAGCTGG
Source organism: Lentisphaeria bacterium (assembly GCA_028699735.1). Lineage (GTDB taxonomy): Bacteria > Verrucomicrobiota > Lentisphaeria > Oligosphaerales > Oligosphaeraceae > JAQVUB01. The sequence goes on from JAQVUB010000083.1 coordinate 5,396, forward strand.
CGCACGGCAAAAATTGACAAGATTGCGGCGGACACCGGGAAATTTCTGTCGGAGCAGTCTGCTTGTAGTCTGGTACAGGCGGCGGGTTTGATCACCAGTGAAGCGGAAGCGGAAGAGGCCTGTGCGGTATTGAACAGGGAAGGTATTGATCTGCTGGTCATGCATTTTGTCACCTTTCCGGCAGGCGCCTTGATTCCGCTGATTGCCTCCCGGATTCAGGTGCCGGTGGTGCTGCTGGCTAATCCGGAGGAAGCCGGGGCTGGCAAAATGTGGGAACAAAACTCCTTCTGCGGGGCAAATCTGGGGGCTTTCGTGATGCGCCGCATGGCCAAACAATACGGCTATTTGAAAGTTCTTCCGGCGGAGACCCCGGCTGCTTTGCATAAGTTTATTGCGGCTGCGCGTTGTATTTCGGTGTTGAAAAGCCGTCGGATTGGTTTGATTGGCGGGCGTGTGCCGGGTTTTTACACGTCCAATTTTGACGAGATGAAGCTGCGCTCGCATTTTGGCACGGCGGTGGAAGTCAGTGATCTGCTGGAAATGGTGGATACCGCGGCTAAGTTAAGCGAGGAACAGCTTGCTGAGGGCAGGGCAGTCGTAAAAAAATCTGCGGCGAAAGTTCATTGTGTGCCGGATACGGAACTAGAATTGGCTGCCAAAATGTTTGCTTCCTTCAAGGCGATGGCGAAGAAATACAAGCTTGATGCCTTTGCCATACGCTGCTGGCCGGAAGCATCCGATATTTTCGGTATTGCTCCCTGTGCGGTGATTGGCATGCTTAATGACAACGGCATTCCGGCCAGCTGCGAAGGAGATGTCCCCGGAGCGCTTACGATGATGATCCTGAAAGCGCTGGCTGGCGAGGGCATGCCCCTGTTTGTTGATTTGATTTCCTATGATGAAAAAGACAACAGCGGCGTGGTCTGGCACTGCGGCGCAGCCCCGACTTCCCTCTGTCGGAAATTTGAAGAGACCGAATACCGCCTGCATTTCCGGGTGGATGGCGGTGACAAAAAAGGAGTCACGAATGATTTTGCGTTGAAAGCAGGCAGGGTCACTGTGGCGAAACTCGATCAGGATGCGGATGGACATTACCGGATGCTGATCGCCCCGGGAACCGCCGTCGATACGGAACCGTTCATTCGCGGGAATCCCCTGCGAATCCGCTTCGATATGCCGGTAGGAAAACTGATTGATACGATCATGATGAAAGGCTTTGAACACCACTACACGGTCATTCATGCCGACCTCAAAGACGAACTGCTGCAGTTCTGCTCCTGGATGGGAATCGAACCGGTTATGGCAGAAAATTCTTAACAACGAAAAAACACGAAAAGATACGAAAAATTTTTATCGGTCGGATCGGTCGGATCGGTCGGATCGGTCGGAGGAAAAAAGACCAGGCTAACCGGGTGAGACTGGTTTCCAGGAAAGGGAAATTGAAGCATGGGTACGATCAACGTTACGATTTGGAATGAATTCAAGCATGAGCGGTCGCAATCTCCTGCCGGTGATCTGATCCGCAGGCATTATCCCGAAGGTTTACACCGGACTTTGGCGCAGAATCTGGCGGCGGACGATCTGGTCATACGAGCCGTTTCTCTGGATGAGCCTGAGCAGGGGCTACCGGAGGAGATTCTGCAGTCGACCGATGTACTGGTCTGGTGGGGGCACTGTGCTCATGCGGAAGTCAATGATGAACTGGTTGACAGGATTCAGAAACGGGTTCTGGCCGGCATGGGGCTGGTGGTGCTGCATTCCGGGCATTTGTCGAAGATTTTCCGGCGTCTGATGGGTACGGTCTGCCGTTTGCGCTGGCGTGAAGTTGGGGAAAAGGAGCGGCTCTGGGTTGTGTCGCCTTCGCATCCGATTGCCCAGGGTATTCCGGAGACCTTTGTTATTCCGCATCATGAAATGTATGGGGAGCCCTTTGATATTCCGCAGGATGGCAAGATTGTCTTCATGTCCTGGTATGAGGGCGGTAATGTCTTTCGCAGCGGAGTGGCTTTTGAACGCGACCGCGGAAAAATCTTCTACTTCTCGCCTGGTCATGAGACCTTCCCGATTTACCATGATCCGGTCATCATCAAAATCATAGGCAATGCCATTCGCTGGGCGGCACCGCAGGAAGTGGTCCTCGATCGAATCACGCCGCAACCGCAGGCGCTGGAAAAAATCCTGTCTGAAAATCCGCTGGCCTGTCTAGATACTTCTTCGTTGCATAAAGCGAATACGGAGGAAAAGAAGGCATGAAAAAAATACGTATTTCATTTATTGCTGCCGGGCGCATGGCCAACAGCATGGCCGCTCAGTTAAAAAGTCTGCAGCAGGTTGAGCTGGCCGCAGTCTATGATCCCCTGCAGGATCGTTGTGCAGAATTTGCCCGGAAGCACGGTTTTCAAAAGAGCTGTTCCTCTCGTGAGGAGCTGCTTTCTGACAAAAGCGTGGACGGGATTGTTATCTGCAATTATTGCCCGCAGCATTGTGAAACCATTCTGGCGACTCTGTCGGCCGGCTTTCGCAGTATTTTCTGTGAAAAACCCGTGATTCGTCAGACGGAAGAAGCCGCGCTTCTTCGTGAAGCAGTAGCCGAAGCCGGAGCCAATGTGATGATCGGGCATCACCGCAAACATATCCCGGCCTGCATCCGGCTCAAGGAAATGATTGATGCCGGCCGTCTTGGCAAAATCCGCTTTGCCAAGGTCAACTACTGCAATGCGGGATATTCACGTGACTGGGATGATTATTTTGCCAGTTATGAAAAATCCGGTGGGACAACGCTGGATATGGTTACCCATTATGTGGATTTGTTTAACTGGTATTTTGGTGAGGCCGAATCGACTTCAGCACGGGCGCTGATGCTGGAACGCACACTGCCCAAAGATGTGCAACCCTGCGATTACGTCAATGCCACACTGACCTATCGTAACGGGGTCATTTGCGGCATCGAATCCTCCTATCAGCGCTATGGCGTGCCGTATGACACGATGGAAATCTATGGCGACCAATATACGGCTGTGACCGATTGCCGTACCCTAAAGCTGTACAACACGGTGGAAACCGTTGATATCAAGGTCGGCTTCGAGGAAATCGGCAGCGATCGGCTGCAGCAGGCGAAAACCTTTGTCAGCATGATTGAAGAGGGTCATCCGCGGCAGACAACCCTGGAAGAGGG
>JAQVUB010000084.1:0-2204 GCA_028699735.1 Lentisphaeria bacterium
AAAACGGACGCTTGGCAGGACATATTACTTCTTACAAAGCCGGTCATGCCCTCGACGCCAGGCTGATGTCCAACCTCTACATCCACGACTTGCTCGAAGTAGTCCGCTGATGCCCCTACATTTTTTTTAACCACAAAAAAAACACGAAAATTTCGTGTCTTTTCGTGCCTTTCGTTGTTAATAAAATCTTTTTTACCGCTGACCGAACCGGGATGCCATGTCAGTTCTCAAAGAACGCATCGAATTCTACCATACCTTGGCAACCCTGCTGGAAGCCGGAATACCCATCTCCAGAGCCCTGAAACAACGCTTCCAGGGAAAATACCGTCGGGCGGCGCAAACCCTTTCGGACGGCCTGGCGGCAGGCCGTACATTGCAGCAGGCCATGCTTTCGGTGCCGTTGTTCAGCCGATTCGAACGCAGCCTGACCGCTGCTGGCGAAAGCACCGGGCATCTCCCGGAAGTCTTCCACACCCTCGAGGACTGGTTCGAACTGAACCTGCGTTTGCGCAACCGCATCATCTCAGGCCTGCTCTATCCCATTTTCCTGTATCTGATTTCGATTTGTATTTATGCCGTCATCGATCTCTTCACCACCGATAAAACGCCGACAACGATCCTCATCGAAACCAGTTTTAAGCTGCTGGCTCCATTCATCGCATACGCCCTCTTCCGGCTGCTGGCCGGCTTGTTTTTATACCGCTCTTTGGCCGGAAAGATCATCGACTGCCTGCCAATTCTCGGATCATTGCAGCATAAACTGGAAAGTGCACGTTTCTTCAAAGCTTTCGGACTCTGCCTGACGACTGGTATCGGCATCGCACAAAGCATCCAGCTTTCTGCAGACTGCTGCCGGAATCAAGCCTTCCGAAACCGCTTTCTCAGCTTGAAGGAAATCCTGCAGAGAAAACGATGTACCTTCAGTGAAGCCTTTGCTGAAGTCCAGACCCGACGTGATATCGCTGCAGCCATCCCGGAAATGTTGCAAACCGGGGAACAAAGTGGCAATCTGGATGTCTATGCAAATAGAATTTCCAGACTTCGCAGTGACGAGGCAACCCTGCTGCTCGAGCGCATCAGCAAGCTGCTCCCGCTGCTGGTCTACTTGATCCTGGTCTTCTTCATCGCCTTGAAAATCATCGGCATGGCACGCTCCTACACCGACATGCTCAACAACCTGATGTGAGTCCCTGCACCTTGGCTAACAGCGGAATTCTTTTTGAACAACGAAAAGCACGAAACGACCCGAAAAAATTTCATGGGAATTGGCGTTGACTGTGGGAATGCGTTGTTCATCCCATGAAATTTTTTCGGGTCGTTAGTGTTTTTTCGTTGTAAAAAAATACCCCTGCCTCCTGCACCCTGCACCCTTCAAATAGTGAACACCTGATGTCCCAATCTTCGTCTTCCTGGCGTGAGCTTTACCCCTTTGCTCCGCACTATATGACCACCTCTGACGGGCACCGCCTGCATTATCTCGATGAAGGCAGCGGGCGGCCTGTGGTCATGCTGCACGGCAATCCGACCTGGTCGTTCATGTACCGGGATCTGCTGCAAGCCGGCAAAACAGCCGGCTTCCGCTGCATTGTGCCGGATCATCTCGGCTGCGGACTTTCAGACAAACCGCAGGACTGGCCCTATCGTCTTGAGCAGCACATACAGAATCTCGAACGGCTCATTGATGAACAACTGAAACTGCCGGAACTGGATCTGGTTCTGCACGACTGGGGCGGAGGAGTCGGCATGGGCTATGCCACCCGGCACCCCGAAAAAATCCGTCGCATCATTCTGATGAATACCGCTGCTTTCCTGTCAGATGACTGCCCGAAACGCATTCATCTGGCCCGTTGCCCGTTTCTGGGGGCAATGCTCGTACGTGGGCTGAATGCCTTCGTCGAACTGGCACTGCACATGGCTCCGGCAAAAAAACTCCCTGAAGCCGTCAAACAGGGCTACCGTTTCCCTTATCAGAACTGGAATGACCGCATCGCCACTCAGCGTTTTGCGCAGGATATCCCGCTGAAAGCCAGCCATCCGACCTGGCAGACACTGGCGGATATCGAAAAAAAGCTGCCTCTCCTCAAAGACCGAAAAATCCTGCTCTGCTGGGGCGAACAGGATTTCTGCTTCCATATGCGCTTCTTCCAACGCTGGAAAACCGAATTCTTCCCGAACGCCGAAAACACCAGCTTCCCGGATGCGTC
>JAQVUB010000084.1:2304-8565 GCA_028699735.1 Lentisphaeria bacterium
TCCTCAAAGACCGAAAAATCCTGCTCTGCTGGGGCGAACAGGATTTCTGCTTCCATATGCGCTTCTTCCAACGCTGGAAAACCGAATTCTTCCCGAACGCCGAAAACACCAGCTTCCCGGATGCGTCACATTATCTGCTCGAAGACAAACCGGATGTAATCATCCCCCTCCTGCTCGATTTCCTCAAGACTGAATAACACGGCGTGGGCTGGCGCCCACAACCCATGTAAGTTGTAAATGGTAAATGGTAAATGGTAAGTGGTAAGTGGTAAGTGGTAAGTGGTAAGTGGTTGGGGAGGTCTTCGATCTCATCCATGATCGGTCGGATCGGTCGGATCGGTCGGATCGGTCGGATCGGTCGGATCGGTCGGATCGGTCGGATCGGTCGGATCGGTCGGATCATGACGGCCATTGGCGGCATCTTCAAAAGACATTTTAAGCCAATGACTTGTTACCACTTACCACTTACCAACCTGCCCCCTGCCGTATGTAGTACGGGCTTTAGCCTGCCGTATGTACGTCCTGTATGTAGTACGGGCTTTAGCCTGCCGTATGTACGTCCCCCTGCCCCCTATAAAATAAAAAGGAGACCTTTTCATGCTTTACATGGATCCCCTCTACTGGGCTTTTCTGCTGCCTGGACTCGTTCTGGCGATGATCGCCTCGATGTATGTCAAATCCACATTTGCCCATTATTCAAAAGTTCGTGCCCGCAGCGGCATGACCGGTGCTCAGGCCGCCCAGGCGATGCTGCAACGCTCCGGCGTAACCGGCGTCAGCATCGAACGCGCTCGAGGATTTCTCAGCGATCACTATGACCCCAGCGCAAAAGTCCTGCGCCTGTCGCCGGATGTCTATGACCAACCTTCCTTGTCGGCCATTGGAGTTGCCTGTCACGAAGCCGGCCATGCCCTGCAGGATGCCCAGGCATATTACTGGCTCGGACTGCGAACAACCCTGGTTCCCATGGCCAGCATCGGCAGCAATTTTTCCTACATGGTCTTTTTCCTCGGTCTGTTTCTCGGCAGCATGGCCATGGTGAAAATCGGCATCGTACTCTTTTCAGCTGCAGTGCTGTTTTCAATCGTCACTCTGCCCGTCGAATGGAATGCCAGCGCCCGCGCAAAACAGGCCATGGTCAGCTGCGGCATCGTCGGCCCATCCGAAGCCGAAGCAGCAGGTACCGTACTCAATGCCGCATTCCTGACCTACGTCGCCGGCGCCATCAGTGCCATTCTCACCCTGCTCTATTTCCTGCTAAGATCCGGACTCCTCGGCGGACGCAGAGATTGATCAAAACCCTGAGTAATACGTCAGCGAAGCTGGGGGAACAGTGGCATTTTTTTTACAACGAAAAACACCAACGGCCCGAAAAAATTTCATGGGATGAGTAACGCATTCTTGCAGTCAAAACCGCTTCCCATGAAATTTTTTCGAGTCGTTTCGTACTTTTCGTTGTTAAAAAGAATTCCTCTGTAACACAGTTTCACTAACGCAATACACACCATGCCTGCACCCACACAAAAAAATATCCTGCCCTGGCTGAAAACGCGTTCGTTCGGCCGGCGCATGGTCTATGAAAAGAGCCTGCCCTCGAGCAACCGTTCCGTCCTCGAACTGGCCGGCACCGGCGAAGCGGAAGGATTGCTGGTTGTGGCCGAATCGCAAACTACCGGACGGGGACGCCAGCAGCGCAGCTGGTTCTCACCTCCAGATAAAAATCTTTATTTTTCCCTGCTGCTGCGGCCAACCGTGCAGCCTGTTCGTCTGCCGGAGCTGGCCTTGCTGATGGCTCTGGGCTTGCGCAAAGGGATTCTTTCGCTACTGCCGCATTTGCCCATCGGCCTGAAATGGCCCAATGACCTGTGGATCGACGGACACAAGATCAGCGGAATTCTCTGCGAAAGCGAGAAACACCCCTCCTTGGGTCTGCAGGTGGTGGTCGGCATCGGACTCAATGTCAACTGCTGCAAAGACGATTTTCCGCCGGAATTGCAGAAGATTGCTTCGTCCCTTCAGATTGCCGCCGGAGCTCCGCTTGACCGTGCACATCTGCTGGCTGCCATCCTCAATCACCTCGAAGAATACTATCAACGCTGGCAGCAGGAAAAAGACCTGCTGCCTTTTCTGCCGGAATGGGAACAGGCCGATATCCTGAAGGGAAAACTCATCACCATCACCCAGCCAACCCGTACCATCACCGGCACTGTCCTGGGACTGGCACCCGACGGACGACTGCACATGCAACTCGAAGACCTCTCCCAAACCCTCATCTCCTGCGGTGATACCGCCGTCTGAATGATGAATGATGAATGATGAGTGCTGTCCGACCAACAGCCCAGTGCACCATTTTCCCACGCAGGATCATCCGCCAAAGCAACAACCCCTAAAAAATTTTCGTGCCTTTTCGTGTCTTTTCGTTGTTAAAAAATCTCTATGTTCACCCTTGATTATCAGGATGGCACTCTGCTTATTACCGCCGCGGAACTGCCGGCGACACTGGCCACCTGCTGCCGTTATGATGACCGGGTCGGCTGCTGGCGCGCAGAAGCCTTCCATTATGCTGATATTATCACCTACCTCTTTCAGAATAAAATTCCGTACCAGGACCATGCCAGAGCCTATCAGGAACTGACCCTCGAATTCTCCGAACAGCGCAGCCCGCGACCCTATCAGCAGGCCGCGCTGCAGGCCTGGCTCAAGACCCGTCGCAGAGGCATCGTCGTCCTGCCAACCGGCACCGGTAAGTCCTTTCTGGCACTGCTGGCGATTCTGCGCTCAGCCCGTTCGACGCTGGTTGTGGTGCCGACGCTGGATCTGATGGCGCAGTGGGCCTCCCAGCTTGAACGCGCATTTCACCGCCCTATAGGCTTGCTCGGCGGCGGCAGCCACGATGTGCAGGAGCTCTGCGTCTCGACCTATGATTCCGCAGTCCTGCAGATGGAGCATATCGGCAACCGCTTCGGATTGCTAATTGTCGATGAATGCCACCACCTCTCCGGCGAAACCTACCAGCAGCTCGCCCGGCTCTGCCTGGCACCATACCGTCTCGGACTGACCGCAACACCGGATTCCCCAAACCAGGAAGAATCCGTGCTGGCTCCCCTGCTCGGCGAAATTTGCTACCGAATCGAGATCGACGAACTGGAAGGCAAGGCGCTGGCTCCCTATCAAGCCATCACTTTACCCGTCGAACTCGATGACGATGAATTCGAGGAATACCAGAAAAACCGGGAACTCTACCTGAATTTTCTGCACCGCAATCAGCTCCGCCTCGATTCCAAACAGGGCTGGGGACTCTTTCTGAGAACCTGCGCCCGCATGCCGGATGGACGGGCCGCCTTCGAAGCCTGCCTCAAACAACGACGCATCGCACGAGGCGGACGCGGAAAAATCCGCAAAATCTGGGATTTGCTGCAGCAGCATCGCGGCGACCGCATTCTGATCTTCACTGCAGACAATGCGACGGCCTACCAGATCGGAGAAACCTTCTTTCTGCCGGTGCTGACGCATCACAGCAAAATTGCCGAGCGCCGCCAGATGCTCGACTCTTTCCGCGACGGCAGCTATCCGGTTCTGGTCACCAGCAAAGTCCTCAATGAAGGCGTCGATGTACCCGAGGCCAATGTCGGCATCGTCGTTTCCGGCAGCGGCAGCATCCGTGAACACGTTCAGCGCCTGGGACGCATCCTGCGCCCTTCCCCCGGCAAAAAAGCCATTCTTTACGAGCTGGTGAGTTCCGGCACCAGTGAACGCTATGTCAGTGAACGCAGAAGGCAGCACCGTGCTTACGAAAGACCTGATACAATGCCGACTTAACGGCGACAAACTGCAGCCCATCCTGCTGGATACCGCCGATCCTGAACTGCTGGCCAAAGCCGATCAGCTTCTGACCATCTTCCGGCAATGCACGGGTTCACGCAAAGAAGAATTGGACAGCATGCTGGCTCCAATCCTCAGCGATATCCGACCGCTTGCACTGGGAAAAGGCCTGCGCAAACTGCTCGAAGACCGTTGCGAATTCAGCAACCCCGATGAACTGGATTATCCGGCTGAACGGCAAAAACTGCTGGCACTCTCAGCCTGCCTGCTGAATCAGCAACTCTGGCCATCTCAGGAGGATTTCCGTCAGGCTCTCAAACAGGCCGCCGGGGAAGGTAATCCCCTGCTCCGGCAAGGCGGTCTTTATGCCGATCTTCCGGAAAATGACAGCCTGATCTCGTTCAAGGATTTGAATCCGCGGCAGCTGCTCGAACGTTACAATCTCGGTCAGGTGCAGGCATTGCTGCTGGGTGCCGAATACCTCGATCTGCTGGTCGATTCCGCCGAACCGGCCAAACTGCGCCGGCTCTGCAAATATCTGCGCTTTTTCCGGCTGCTCTGCCAAATCAAAGCCGGCACCGGAGGAAGTGCTCTGCGACTGCGCATCGACGGACCCGCTAGCCTTTTTGACAACAGCCGTAAATACGGCCTGCAGCTGGCCATCTTTTTCCCGGCAGTCTGCACCCTGGAAACCTGGTGCATGAAAGCCGAAGTCCAGTGGAAAGAGAAAAAACGCACCCTGCAACTGGATCAGAGCAGCGCATTGGTCTGCCCCTATCATATCTTCAGCGCCTGTGTCCCCGAAGAAATCAAACTCTTTCACCGCCACTTCAAAGAGACGGTGCCGGATTGGCATATTGTCGGCGAGACCCCATTTCTTCGTGGCGAAAATAATGAAATCATTTTCCCGGACTTAAGCTTTGCCAGCGACACTGGTGAAATCCGCCATCTCGAGCTCTTTCACCGCTATCATGCCAACCGCCTGCCGGCAAGACTCGACTGGATGGAAAAACACCCGGAAATCCCCCTGATCCTCGGCGTCGACAAAACCCTGCTGCGAAACCCGGAACTCGAAGAGCAGCTCAACAACAGCACCTGGTTCCAGCAAAATGGCTTCCTCTTCCGGGATTACCCAACCTGCGAGAAAACCCGACAATGCCTCAACCGAAATAAATAAGAGTTTCTTAACAACGAAAAAGCACGAAAAGGCACGAAATGTTCGTGCTTTTTCGTGCTTTTCGTTGTTAAAAAAGTCCTTTTACATCGCTGGTTTGACGGGTACACCGCCCTGATCCATGGACTCATTGATGGCCAAGGTGAATGCCAGGGTTTTGCAGGCATCGCTGTACGGCGACAGAATCTCATCCGCCGAAATTTCGCCGCGCACGGCATCAATAAAGGTCTCGTCACATTCCTGACCAAAATCATTCGAGGGTTTTCCCTCGATATTCATATTGGCGGAAGTGGCCTTGTAGGTGCCTCCGAGTCCGTATTCCATTTTATGGCCATTGGCCGCAAAGAAGTTGAAATCGCCGGGGAATGCACCGAAGCATCCGGTAGTAAAGGTGCCAATCACTCCGCTTTTGAAGGTAATCAGCGTCGAGGACGCATCATCGACATCGTAATTCTCAATATCTTTGACGATACCGCGCCGACGCGCTGCCTGAACCTGTTCGACTTCGCCGAACAAATAGCGGAGTATGTCAAAATTATGAATGGTCTGCTCGACGGCCTGTCCGCCGGATTCCTTCATCTGACGCCACCACCAGACCATCGGCACCCCGCCAAAACGATAGCAGCTGATCGTGGCGATCTCATGATGCTCCACCCAGTTCTTGACAAAGGGCAGCGTATCGACATAACGGCACTGCAGCCCAACCGCACTGATCAAACCCTTCTTCTTGATCGCATTCATCACTTTGCGGGCATATTTCATATCCAGAGTCATCGGCTTCTGAACAAACAGGGGAATCCCCTTCTCAATGGCAATAAATTCCATGCCGTCATGCGCACCAGGATGCACACAAATATGCAAAGCATCCAGCTTTTCGCGATCCAGCATCTCACGGTAATCCGCATACGGGACTGCACCAAAACGCTCCGCTGTCTTCTTACGACGGTCTTCCAGAAGATCACAACAGGCCACAATCTGAGCCTTGTCACCCATCTTCTCATAATGACCAAAATGATACTGCGCAATCCCGCCACAACCAATAAAACCAACACGTACCTTGTCCATCACAAGTCCTTTTCGCTGATAAGTGAAATAAAAAAACGACACCGCCTATAGTATAACACAACTGCAGAAAAATAAAAATCTTCAGCACACACACAGACTACAGTTTTTTAACCGTTTTTTAACAACGATAAAACCGAAACCACACGAAAAAAAATAATCAGCCTGATTTGACAAGTAACTGTCATACATCTATACTATAT
>JAQVUB010000085.1 GCA_028699735.1 Lentisphaeria bacterium
TTGTCGGAAACGCACTTTTCTTTAATGAAAATACACCACTCAAGGAATATTCCATCACCCTGGAATTCGAATTCACCGAACCGGAACGTAATTTCCAGCGCGAAATACAGGTGCAGCTGCGCCCACGCATCCCCTACCCCGCCCCAGTCGACGATTTTCAGTTATTCAGCTGGTACAGCTATCCGGCCATGCGCCTGGATCTCAAGCAGGTTACGATGGGAAAAGACCTGATGAAACTGTGGCAGGATTGTGGCTACAGGGGCGGAAACGGCTCCCTGGATATCCCGGACTGGAGCGGCTACCGTGATATTTCCAAAGTCTTCCACTATCGTCACAAAGACGGGACTAGCCTGCCTGCATCCGAAACCCCGGATGGCAATCCTGGCCCCCTGGCATGCCTGAGCATCCTCAATGATCTCAACAGCGGCTTTTTGCAGCGTATGCTGGCCAATGAAAGATTTACCGGCGACCCTAAGACAAAGCGTCTGGTGTATGATTATGAACCCTATGCTGGCGGTGCCGGATGGGTCACACGGGCCTGCTTCTGTACACGCTGCCGGGAAGATTTCGCGCAACAGGAAAAACTGCCCCTGCTCAGCGCAAAAGAAATTTTAACTCAGCATGAAAAAGCCTGGGTTCGTTTCCGTTGCCGTCAACGCGCCTGTTTCATACAAAATCTTCAGGCTTTAATCAAAAAGGCGGATCCAACCGCAGAATTTTATCTTTGTTCGATGCCGTTACCCCCGCCAGCCGATGCCGAGCGTTTCCACAAAGAATATGGCATCGATCTGAAACTCTTCGAACCCTTTGTCGACGGGCATATGCCGATGAATTACAGCCCCAGCCTCGATTTCTATCACCGGCAGTTGCAAATGGCGCTCGACTTGAAAAAGCCGCTCTATCCAGTCCTTGACAACGGCTGGGGAACCGCTTTCCATTACCAGCCGGAGCGCAGCCGCGGGCAGATTCTGGCCAGCGCTTTCATGGGCATCCAAGGCGTTTATTTCGGTTCCGGCCTGATGCGCATGGATGCAGCCTGGCTGGAAATGTGTCACCAGGCCATGACCGCAATCAGCCGATTCCAGCCCCTGCTCAATGACAGCCGCATCGATCAAAAAACCTGGACGATGCAAAAAGGCCTGTTCGCCGACGGCAACGTCTTCACCATGACCCGATATCAGGAAAAATCCGGCACCTGGCTCCTGTTCGCGGTCAACAACAGCCCCAAGCAAACCGCATTCGCTCAACTGATGCCAAAACAAAATCCCGGAAAAATGCTTTCCGGAAATTACTCCGTGCGGGAATTTTTCTCTGATCGGGGACTCTGGCCGGATAAAACACGGCCGACCTTCTCAAAAAGCGAATTGCTCGACAAGGGAATCCCACTGCAGCTGCCCCCTTTTGCCTGCAGACTGCTGATCTGCCGCCCCGCGGAAGGAGACCTTTCCTCAAGCACCAGCCCGATCGATTACGCAACCGATCTTCGAGCTGCGGAAAGTAACCTGCGCGAGCAACTCGAAAACCAGTATAAACCGCGCTCCGAATTCGGGATGTCGAGCCGCATGCTGCCGGAGGGGCTGCAGTTGCAGACTCCTTCCCAGACGCTTCTTGTCCATCTCGAGGAAGGTGCCTGTGCCACCTGGTCGTCCGGAAAAGGCGGCAATCTTGCGCAAATCGCCAATGACTGGTTTGTCGAACCGGAAGTGCTGGCGCTGACTGACAACCGCGCCGAACTGCTCGACCTGAAATTCTCCAAGGAAGAACTGCAAGCGGAATTCCGCTATCAGATCCAGGCGCCTGCATTCGAAGGACTCATTTTCAGAAAACGCTATATCCTAAGCCGCAACCAAGCCTCTGTCAGTGTGCAAATTGCCATCGAACCGGGCAGTGACTACCGCCCCTTCCGCTATCGGGTCGGCAATCTGCTCGATATGGATCGCGATCAATCCGGCAGCAGCTATCCGGATAAAATCGAGTACCGGATTCAGGGCATGAACGGTGACGAAGTCAGCCGCCAAGGGCACGCCATCTTCACCCACCCGGAGGCCATCCTGCCCGAAGGAAAACCGTTCTTTGGCAACTACGCCACCGCACAAACCTTTACTGGAAACTGGCTGGAAGCAGAGCATACTCTCAGCAAAAATCGCCTGCGTGCCGAATTCAACGGCGTCGACCAGCTTTTCCTCTGGCGCGCCGGCCAACACGCCACCATGGAATGGATCTATGCCGACCCCTATCCTGACCGCGACCCCCATAAAGTCAAAACCTGGAATACAGAATTCAAACTGGAATTTTTCCAGAAGCCCTAACGGCAATAGGCTTCGTAAGCAACGGAGGGCATGTCATGGCAAACGAAATTCTTCCGGATATTCTGCAACTGGTTCCGGCAATCGACCCGGTACTGAATCTGCGCAAGGCAATCTCAGATGCCGTTCCTGGGGCAAGCCTGTTCTGTTTCGCAGCCTGCTGCCCTGACCGGCTGCTCGATTGCCATTTGCTGCAGCTCTGCCGGGACAAACAGTTGAATGTCTACCTGGAAGCCCCAAATACCCGGGATTTTCAATTTCACCCCTGTCCGGCAAACTGGCGTTGCCTTGTCTGCCAGGATTTTGGCGATTTGAAGCAGTATTCGATCATGACTGCCCAGGGATTCCCATTGGCCCCGGTGGCAAGGCACATTGAAAAGCCCATTCTTGCCCTTGGGCAATTCGCCGGCTACCGCAAGCTGGCCTTCGAAACGCCCCGAAAACTCTATCCGCTGCTCTATCAGCATCCGGATTACGCCGGAATCCTAATTGCAGGCATCCCGCTCTCACAGTGCCTGCAGGCACGCTTTGCACCCATGGAAGATTGGGCCCTCCTCTGGAAAGAAATCTTCCACCGCCTCGCCCCGCATATCCAACTGCCAGCTTTTCAAGCAACACTGCACACAGCCTGGGAACGGGAGGACATCCTGCCGGAACAAGCCGGAAATGACTGCCTCAAGGAACTCTTCGGCTTTCTGGAAAGCTCGATTCTTTACCGGGAAGACGGTTGTCTGAAGGTGGCTGAAGGCTTTTCGTCGCGGATCGCCGCAGATGGCTCTCAACTGTGGCGGGCCAGCGAACGCAGTGACTGTGTTGTGGAAGTCGCTGCCGCCTTTGCCATCAACGCAATTCTTGAAAAACAAACCCGATATGCAGAGATGGCGGAGGAAATCATTGCACGCATCCTCTGTGATCCGGCACAGCGGGCGCTCAGTCCACAGGATCCCTGCACTGGACAATTCTCATTCTATGACAACGTCCCAGTCTATTACAGCAGCGGCAATGCAAAATGCGCACTCCTGCTTGCCTGCACGCAAAAACTCGCCCCGGATACCGATCAGCGCGCCCGGGAAATCCTGCGGATTATGCTCTCTCTTTTGCGGACAACCGGAAAAAATGGTATGCGGCGCAGTTCATTTGTCGTTCCGGATTCCTTTTATGAACACAACTGGGATGTCTTTGCCGGTGAAAATTGGATCAATCTCTGCCCGCACCGGCAGGCTGCCCTGTGGAGTCTCTTTCTTGCCGCCTGGAAACTGACCGGTTATCGCCCGTTCCTTGAGAAAGCCAGCAGCGGCATCGAAATGCTGATGGAAACATATCCGGATGTCGAATGGACCAACGGATATTCCGCGGAACTGGCCAAAATGCTGCAACCCCTCGCATTCCTCTGCCGGATCGAGCCCACACAACGCCATCAACAATGGCTCAACCTTGTCTGTCAGGATCTGATTGACCGGATGGATGACTGCGGTGCCGTCCGTGAAACTCTGGGCAATCCTGCCAGAGGAATGTACCCGCCGCCGGCTTCCAATGACGCCTATGGAAAATCCGAAGCCTCCCTGATCCAAAAGGACGGTGATCCCTGTTGCGATCTGCTCTATACTCAGGTTTTTGCGTTTGCCGGAATGCATGAAGCATGGCTCGCCTGCCATAAACCGGAATATCTGCATGCCCGGAATAAAATGGAAGAATTCCTGATCCGCACCCGGATCGTATCCGCATCACACCCGCAGTTCAATGGAGCATGGATGCGGGCTTTCGATTTCAAACTCTGGGAATACTGGGGAAGTTCCGCAGACCGGGACTGGGGTGCATGGTGTATCGAAAGCGGATGGATCAATGCTCCGGCCGCCATCGCTTTCACTCTCAAAAATAGCGGGCAGGGACTCTTCGATCTGCTGCCACCAGATAACGCTTGGAGCAGCTTCCTCGATGAAATGCGCGAGGAACTGCAAACCGTCTCCCCAGTCGATAAAAATTCGCCAAAAGCCCAAAGAGCAATCCTCGGCAACGAAAACTGACCCATACCTGAAACGTCCAAAAACTTTTTTCAACCACTCAAAGCACGAAAAAACACGAAAATTGATAGGGGTTCTTGCTTTGACGCATGAGCCTTCCCTGGCAAAATCCTTATGTGGCAAGCTCGTCATTACGGCCATCTTTTGGTCGTAAATTGGCACGCACACCGGTCAGTCAGAGCGTCAAACCAGCAAAAATTTTCATGCCTTTTCGTGTCTTTTCGTTGTTAAAAATGGGGTTGTAGGCGTAAGCCCACGGCAAAAATCAGGGAATGGTCTTTACGCTTTTTCCTTCGCGGAGCTGTCCACCCAGAATGCATTGGCGGTCAGGGCTGTTTTTTTCCACCCATTGATAGAGCAGTTCGACACTCTGCCGGCCAATTTCCTCCGCAGGTTCGAGAATGGTGCAGAGGCCATAGTCTTTGCCGGCAGGCCAGCTGAGACCATCATAGCTGACAACCGATATCTGCTGCGGAATCTTCATCTGCAGTTCGCGGCAGCAGCTATAGATCGAAGCGGCCCAGTGATCCCGCCCGGCAAAGATTGCCGTCGGGCAGGACGGGCTGGAGAAAAGCTGTCGAAGCAGGGCAAAGACATCTGCACCGTGTTCCATTCGCAGAATGCAGGCCGCATCCAGAAATATATCTTCTTCCGCCAGTGCTCCCTTCAGACCGGCCAGCATTTCCCGATAAATATAGGAATTCGCTCCGCCGCCGAGCATGGCAATGCGCCGATGCCCCGCCTTAACCAGATGACGCCCCGCCAATCGACCAATCGCACGATAATCGATCCGAACCCCCGGGCAATCCTCATCCCTCTCATTGTTAGCCACCAGTACCGGCACCCCATGCGACAACAACTTCTGCTGCACCGGAGGTTCATAATACTCAAGATGAATAATGCCCTGAAATTCCTGAGCCTGATACCGGGCAAGCAAACTGCTCGAATCATAGGACGTATGATTGATGAAATTCAATACGACTGAAGCACCGACACCCGTTGCGGCAGCGTGAATCCCATCCAAAATCCGCATGGCCTCAAAGGCATTGGGATGCAGTGAATCACAAACCACCAGAATACGCTGCAAATGACGCTCCTCAAAACCCAGCACCTGATAGCGGCGACGCTGGGGAACATAACGCAATACCCCCGCTTGACACAAGTCCCGCTCGATCGCCCGGATCGAACCGCGACCAACCCCTAACTCAGAGCCCAATAAACGCTCCGATGGCAAAAAGGAATAAAGGGAATAACTCCCCTCGCGAATCATTTCAAGCAAATCAATACGGGCTGCTGAACTGCGATTGTATAACATCTTTAATTCCCTAAAAACCGTTATTTGGTATAATCTTAATCCTTTTTTGGTATATTTCAAGCGCTTGCCGAAAATATTCTGTAAAAAGTCGTAGAAACGCTTGATTTGAGGATTTAGAGGGGTTATAATAAGACTGACATTGGGCAAATGATTCTCTTTCTTGTTTGGTATTTGGTATTTTTCGGGTTGATCATTTTTTCAGATTGGAGATTTTCATGAGCAAGCTGGCGATGTTGGGTGGAGTTCCTGCTGTATCAACGACGGATTTGGGCATGTTTAAGTGGCCGATCGTCACTCCTGAGATGGAATCCGCGGTCTTGAAGGTCTTGCATGATGGATCGATGTCGGGGATTGGCATCACGGAAAACTTTGAGGCCGGCTATGCTGCCTGGCATCAATGCCGCTATGCCCTTGCGCATTCGAGCGGGACGGCGGCTCTTCATGCGGCCATGTACGGTGTTGGTCTGGGACCCGGTGACGAACTCATTTGCCCCTCCGTAACCTACTGGGCTTCCTGTACCCAGGCTTTATCGCTGGGGGCCAGGGTCGTCTTCGCTGATATTGAAGCGGACTCCCTCTGCCTGGATCCCGCCAGTTTCGAAGCACATATCACTCCTCGTACCAAGGCCGTGGTGATTGTCCATTACTTATCGCATCCGGCAGACATGGATGCGCTGATGAAGGTTGCCCGCAAGCATGGCCTGAAAGTCATCGAGGACGTATCCCACGCCCAGGGCGGCCTCTACAAAGGGCGCCTGCTGGGAACCTTTGGAGACGTCGGTGCCTGCTCTTTGATGAGCGGAAAATCCTTCGCTATCGGAGAAGGAGGTATGCTCTACACCAACAACCAGGAAATCTATGAAAAAGCGATTCTTTTTGGCCACTATGAACGCATTGGAAAATTGGAAGTTCTGAAACTGCCCGAGGGAGTCGGGATGTTGCCCTGGGGCGGATACAAGTACCGCCTCAATCAGATGGCCTCCGCCATCGGACTGATTCAACTGCAGAAATATGCCAGTGAATCTGCCGAAATTGATAAGGCAATGTGCTATTTCAGCAAGGGCATCGAAGGAGTCCCAGGCTGCCGCAAACATTATCCCGTCTGGCCTGACAGCAACAAAGCCGGATGGTATGCCTCCTGCATGCATTACTATGCTGAAGAGCTTGATGGCTTAAGCCCGAAGCTTTTCTGTGAAGCGCTCAAAGCGGAAGGTTGTGAGGGTTTCCGCCCCGGCTGTAATTTCCCCCTGCATCAAGCCAGGCTCTTCTATGATGTCGACATTTACGGCCATGGCAAGCCAAGCGCCGATGCCCACTTCAAGGATGGCTCACTGGCTCGCGACTGCACCGGAGAACTGCCGGTTTCCAGCTCCATCAACCAGCGCGTTGTCTCCATTCCCTGGTTCAAGCATTGCCGCACGGAAGTAATTGATCAGTACATCAACGCCATCCATAAAGTCATCGAAAATCACAAGGAATTGCTCGAACTGCAAGGACAGGACGCGAAAGAAGTGCAAAAAGGACGCTGGTCCTTTACACACTGACGGGACCTGGAAGGAACACCGGAGTTTCATATCATCGCCGACGCATCTCAGTAAGGCCAGGCTTACCTCATGAGGATATTGCCAGTGCAGACTCATGCGTCAACGCAACAACCATATATTTATTTTCGTGACTTTTCGTGTCTTTTCGTTGTTAAAAAATGAGTTATGGGCGCCAGTTCCAGTTTCAGAAAAGATGCGATACAGTATACCAATCTACGCAACAGCAGGCAGTACTCGGTATACAGTAGATTTCCCCGGTGTTATTTTTTCAAGGAGCGACGGATGCAGAAGAAATCCCTGTCCCACTATACGCTGACCGAAGAGGGCGTGCAGATTTTTGGTTCACGGCAATATTTCAACCGGGTGCTCTATGGCGGACACAGCCGCGACGATCTCAAAGAACGCTTTTTCACTTTTGCCGGTGATACGCCGCTGTTTATGGGAGCAGCAACCGACTATGGCAAAAACACCTGGTGCTATCAGGCCAAAAACGGCGTTCTGTTCAGCGGGCTGGCCTTGACCCCGGGCGTTGCTCTGCCGGGTGCCGGCGACAGTTATTCGGGCTGGTTTCATCAGTCGAGCGATGTCACGGCTACCTGGCAACATGGCTGGATGGAATATCGCCTGACTCGATTCTCCCCATATTTCCCGGATGTGCAGGTGCACATTGAAGTCCTTCCGCTGATCGAACTGGATGGCTTCCTGGTGCATTATTCGATCCATAGCGATCAGCGTATCCTCTTCTGCGCCGGTTTTGGAGGAATCACCGATTTTGCCGGGCGCTTCGAATATCAGCAGGCGCGTGGACGGGACTTCTGCACAGAGGACTGCCGCGACAACCGCCTTGAAATCGGACAGCAGCAGGCCGTCATTCATGGCCCGAACCAGACCAGCATGCGCATCGGCAGCAGCTTCGAAGCGGATTTTCTGGGAGATTCGGCCAGCGCTCTGACGGAAAAATATCCATCGATGTTTCTGACTCCTCACCCGGGAGACGCACAGATTGTCAAGATCGTCCGCCCCATTGAAGCCGGGGAGCATTTTCGCGGTCAGATCGTGGTACTGCGCAACGGAACAGACCAAGACCTCAAGCAGTGGCTGCCTGATGAATCGAGAAGCCTGATCAAACGGCAAATCCGACAAAAATCCAGCGGCATCGGCTTTTTCACTCCGGATGATCATCTCAATCAGCTGGTGCCCGATCTGGCGATCGCCCTCGATGCCTCCTGGCATGGCAACACCTTCTATCATGGGGCGCAGGGTTATCACGCCCCATTCCTGGGCTGGCGGGGCTGGTATGCTCCTTCCCTGTTCGGCTGGG
>JAQVUB010000086.1 GCA_028699735.1 Lentisphaeria bacterium
TGCTGAAATTTGAAGGAAAGAGTTACCGGCTCAAGGAGGCTTCTAAAAGACTTGCGTTAGAAAAGAAAAACAACTAAATAAAACCCCGTTCTGCCAACCTCAGGGTGGGGGATTTTGACCCGGCCACAGATGGGGGATTTTCAAGTGGCCATCCGGGGCTATCTGTTAGAAGAAATCGCAAAGCGGCTTTACCCGGTGGAAGACACGCGGATGAAATTCCACGAAGAGGCCCGACCTGAGCGGCAGCCGTCAGGCGGCGCATGACGGCTCCGGCATTAATTTATGGCCGCGCCGTCATTCCTCGCTTGTAACCTTCAGGTTACGAAAGCGGCAATCCGGTTGCTTTTAAATGCTTCCTGGATTCCGGACAACCTAAAGGTTACGCGTCAAGTCCGGAATGACATCTCTGTTGCATTTCGTTGCCGGTGTAATAATTTCCAAACTTACCACGTTATTAAAGCCGTTGCTGACGAAGGCGACTTCGAATGAATAAAGATTGGCCGGGTTCAAAAGAGCAGCAGGGAACATATTTTTGGAAAAGAGATTTGAATTGAGTGAGGGTGAATTCTTGTCCCCTGCGTGGAGAGAGGTAAGCGGATAGCCGGCGAACACGGCTATCCGCAGCTGTGCTGAAAGAGAGGGAAAGTTAGACTTCGTGGGCGTCCCCAAAACCACAATTTATTTCTTTCGGCGGTTTCTTTTTGTTTTTTTTGCGGGGGCGGGCTCTTCCGTCGCAGTCGTCTTTTCCGCGTTTTCCAGTGGTTGGTAGACAGAGCAAAAATATCCAGTCAATTCATTGCCGGTAACGATGTTTCCACCCGCAAGATTAATGATGGCATCAACTCGTATTCCTTTGTTGCTTCCATCTAAGATCAGGATGTTCATCGGCGCCTGTTTTGCGCTTCTCGTTGTAGCAGTTCCTGGAAGGGTAACAGTTATTAACCCTTGCTCTTTGTCGCTATTAACAATGTTATATCCATGCGCAGCTACTGAAGCTAATATTTTATTAAAAGCAGCTTTCTTAGATGTATTTGGATATTCCTTCGAACATTTATTAATCACTCCTCCCGTGGAAAGACTTCCGCTGGTTGTGAAATTGGGAGAACAAACATTGTCCGATGATGGCTTTGGACCTAACACTTGACAACTACATAAAACAAAGATCAGCATAATAAAAAATGTTTTCATTACCCCTCCTCATTGAATCAATATTGAAAATTTCTTGGTGACGCACTTTAAAAACATAAATTCAGTTTCATAAAGCAACTCACAGAAATTTATTTTGATATTTTGAAGAGCGTCCCGCATTATGTACGCATTATGTATGGACAGGATTGACTCTCATATAAAGATCGAGAGCCAAAATTAATTCATCACGAGACCATTTCGAATTTCTTGTCATAATTATCCTGCGCTAACGAAAAGCTAAGCCGGAGCAGCACCGCAGGTGCTGCTCCGGCTTTAGCGACGGGTTCGCTTCAGCGATAAACGTCTTTGCGATGTCCGACTTTTACAACCCATACCGTAAGTTCCTGGTCTTGAATTGAATAAATAATTCTATACGTGCTTTGGCGGATCCGATACTTCTCCTGGCCGGAAAGTTTTTCGTAGCCTTGCGGTCTTGGTTCTTGCGCAAGCGCTTCTATGCGTGTGAGGATTTTCTTTAAATCTTTTTTGGGGATGGAGCGAAGGTCTTTTTCAACGGATTTCTTAAAGAATATTTTATATTCGCCCATCTTTTTTAAGCCTCTTGATCATTGCTTCATAGCTGATGAGTGGCTCTTTTGCTCTTTCTTCAAATGCCGCGATGTCTTCCACGTCTTCTACAAGAGACTCTTTAATAGCATCATTGACTAACTTTGATAAAGACTGAGCCGTTTCAACAGCTTTCAGTCTTAGTGCTTTGTGTAATTCTGGGTCTAAATATACGGTTGCTCTCGTTGCTGCGGTTCCCATATTATTACCTCCTTAACGTTATGTACTTATAGCACCATAACGTTATGATGGCAATTGTTTTTTAAGGCGAACGAAAAGCTCAGCCGGTGCAGGCCAGCGGCCTGCGATCGGCTGTAGCGATTTTGATACTCATCAAGGCCTCCTCCTCAAGGCATGATAAAATGCTTTTTGGAGAAAACCACTTTAAACCAAAAGGAGGAAACCCGATGAGATTCTATACGCAGCAACACAAGTACTATTGCGGCATTGATCTGCATGCCCGATCCATGTACATCTGTATTCTGGATCAGGCGGGGAAAAACGTCTTTCACAAAAACGTCAGATCGAATCCGGAATCCTTTCTGGCAGCCATCCAACCTTATCGCGAAGATGTCGTCGTCGCCGTCGAATGCATGTTCGTCTGGTACTGGCTGGCCGATCTGTGTCACCGTGAATCTATTCCGTTTGTGCTTGGCCATGCATTATACATGAAAGCCATCCACGGGGGAAAGACCAAAAACGACAAAATCGACTCCAAAAAGATCGCAGTCCTGCTCCGGGGTGGAACCCTCCCTACGGCTTATGTCTATCCCGAGGGCATGCGCTCCACCCGCGATCTGCTCAGACGGCGAAATCACCTGGTCCATAAGCGAACGGAACTTCTGGCCCATGTCTACAACACTAAAAGCCAGTATAATCTTCCCGACTTTGAAAAGAAGCTCTCTATTGCCTCCCACCGCAAGGGACTGGCTGATCGCTTCCCTGATCCCGCCGTCCAGAAGAGCATGGAAGTCAATCTCCAGCTTTCCGAACTCTACGACCGCCTGATTAACGATCTGGAGCTTTATATCGTCCGTCAGGCCAAAGGGCACAACGCCAGAAGTTTCCATCTCCTGCGGAGCATCCCCGGCATCGGAAAGATCTTAAGCCTGATCATCCTGTACGAAGCCCATGACATTAGCCGCTTTGATCGGGTCCAGGACTTTGTCTCCTACTGTCGTCTGGTTAAATGCCCCAGGGAATCCGGTGGAAAAAAGTTTGCCTCCAAAAACAGCAAAATCGGCAATGTTCATCTCAAATGGGCTTTCTCCGAGGCAGCCTGTCTGTTCCTGCGTGACAACGAACAAGCTCAAAGTTACCATGACCGGCTGGTCAGCAAACACGGCAAGGGGAAAGCGCTGTCCATCCTCGCCCATAAAATCGGACGAGCGGTTTACTTCATGCTCAGAAGAAAGGAGCCCTCCAATATGGACACCTTCTTTGCTCGGGCTTAACGGGGCGGGGCGGGTGAAACCCGAAGCCTGACTGGAGCACGTGTCAGGGCTATCCTCTCAACGGCGCTTAAAATTAAAGTCTATCCGACTGCATCTGTGAATGCTAAAAGCGCCATAGGAAATTATCCCTGGAATCCGCTGCTTTGATTAGACACCCTCTCCGGTCCCTCCTGTATATAAAAAACGGCTATGCAATGTAACGTCGGTCATGTGTGCTGCCCCGTCCCCGAGCCACCCTTGTAACTGGACGTCCCGATTCCATCGGGATGACCCCGTCTTTTGATTGGCCGGCATACGGGTACGAATGTTCTTCTAGGTGGGGGATAAAACCCCCTGGCGCAATTGGCGCTGCAGCCTCAATAGGTGTTTGGTGCAGAACACGTTTCTGCAAACCTGTTCCTGGAAACCAAGTCCGCACGGACAGGCCCGTTACGGCAAGTCCGTTCTCCGTGGCAAAAAATAAAGCTTGCACTCACCTTTTTTCCGTCAGGGGATTTTTTTGCTCTTGACAAGCAAAGGCCTTATAGGTGTTGGAATTAAGATTCAAACTCACTTTTTGAAACACCAGATTGACGAATGATGGATTGTAGTGTCCCGATTCGGAGTTCAGAATGATTAGGAACTGGTACGGTGATCGTTGTTTCAGGAAGATGCTTTTGCATGACAATGTGGCTGCCGCGCTGGCGCACTTCTACAAATCCATGCTGGGAAAGGATGCTGCATACTTACTTTCCAGAAAGAACGCGAAATTTACCCAACGGCAACCTCCACCTGTGTTACATATACTTCCGTATGCAATCTTGTTTTAATTTCCGACGGTGAGGCTGCTTCAAAAAAAAGTTCTAGAGCTTCTCGAAGGTTTACACGGGCTTCCTCTATAGTATCGCCTTGGCTGGCAATATCAAGTTCCGGACAAAGTGAAACATAACCGTTGCCCTCGCGCTCAATAATCGCCGTGAGTTGTTTTTGCATGGTATTTCCCCCAAAGTTAGATTTCACTCGTCTGTTTTAAACACCATGGCCTGCGTTGCACGCGTAAACCATGTGTCTTTTGTTGAACCAGCAGTTTTAGGGCCTACTTGTTGAGTGCCAGGACCTCGTGGACAGTTTTTGTGCCAGGAGATCGTGGACACTCAGGATTAATTAACGCAGTTTATATTGGAACTCCTCGACCTGGATTTTATCCAGGAAGAGCTTTAATTTTTGCTCTTTGACATTTACGGTAGCTATTACGTATTCATATTTCAATTCAGGCGGCACGGGAAAAGTCTCGCCAAATATGTCCAGTTTTAAGTTGCTTCGGATGAGACGGACAAAATGATACCTGCCTGTTTCCGGTTTCTTCAAGGGATGCTTCGGTGCATCAACTTCCTTCGGAAAACGCAATTTAACTTTTGATTCCGACAAAGCTTTCAGAGGCGTTTTTCCCTTGAGTTTACTGAATCGATACTTGCTATTGTGACGCTGCTCGAAAGCCAGTGAACCGATTTGAAGCTCCTCTTCCGCGTACATGATCTTCTTTTGAAGAAACATTTTCTGGTAGCGGTCATTAAACTGCTCCACCATTCCGTTTCTCCAGGGTTCGGCCATTGGAATAAACCAGGGCTCGATGCCGTGATTCAGGCAGAGTCGGATGAGTGGCCCCATGCCACGGGGATATTTCCGGCTGCCAAAGAAACTCAGGGCATTATCGATCTGGAGATTATTGGGCATCCCCAGGCGCTTCCAGATGTTCCAAAATCCGACAATCATGGGCTGACTGGCTTTGGATGAGGTTGGATATAAGCCGCAGCGAACCGTGGCCGCATCAATCACATTGAGGCTGTAAAAGCGCACAGGACCTTTCAGGTAACATGGCCCTACCAGATCGGCTTGATGCGTCTGGTTGGCTTTAATAGACGGCAACACGGGATAGGCGGTTCCCTTTGCTTCGTATTTTCCTGTTCGCCGGTGGGTAAGACAGTGTCGGATCAGAATCCGGTTAATGGTTCTGACAGACGGCAGCGGCTTTAGTGCCCGATCTTCCATCTCCCACTGGATCGCCTGAGCCCCGCAGAATAAGTCGTGATTGTAAAGATCAAGGCGGATGAACTTAATAATCTCCACCGTTTCTGCCGGGGTGATATTGGCAGTCTTTTTAGGGCGGCAGGATTGACTTTCACTCCAGGATGCATCGTGATCGTCATACCGTGAGACCCATTTATAGAGCCAGGATCGTGGTTTACGGTATTATGCACAGATCGATTCCGGACTTTCACCGCCATGAAATCGCTCAACGGCCAAAATCCTTTGCTGTATGGGCTCTTCTTTCATGAACACCTCCAAATTGTCTCAGATGTCCATGAAATGACGTAATAGCTATTCGATTGTCAAAGAACTTTGTCCACGATGTCTTGGCACTTAACAGTTACGCAATAATTTCATTCAGCCCTTCAATGGTTTGATTCAATTCTTCCAGAGATGCTTTGCCAATGACTTTCCCAATTCTTTCTACAGACAGGGTACGGATTTGACTAATTTTTAGCCATGATTTTTTGGGTAAATTTGGAGATTTCAGCTCAAGGGTTAATGGGAATCCAGCCTTTTGTGGTTGGCTTGTAATAGCTACGGCTATAACTGTACCTGAGCTTTCATTGAAAATATCGTGGCTCAGAATGAGCACCGGGCGCAAGCCTGCCTGTTCATGACCTCTCACGGGATTCAAATCTGCCCACCGAATTTCACCTCTCAATATTCTGGCCATTGGCTCACATCCTCAGCTAATCCTTCTTCCGCCATAGCTTTTTCAAATTTCGGATCTAGTTTTGCGCATTCCAAAGATAACCGACTGCGCTTCATTCTGGCGAGTTTTTCACGAACAGCATCACAGATTGCCTGGCTGCGATTTTGAAAATAATTCTTCGCGACCAGTCTATCCAATTCACCGATAAATTCGGCATCCATTGTAATTGCTATTTTTGTTTTTCCCATAATCAACCTCCCTTAACGGTATTCCATTATATCATACCAACAAAAAGAGAAGCAAACATAATTTTGCATTCTTTTAGATCGGGTAGGTCGGAGGCCTTGCGGCCTCTTTCCCCCCTCAGAACCGTGCGTGAGACTTTCACCTCACACGGCTCAAGCATCTCCTAAGGCAACCCTTGTGGGGCGGCCCGGCTGTGTTACCTCCTGAACTGCCTTCATGGCCCGGTATAGATTGGCCGATAAAGCCGGCAGCACCTTGCTGTCCTTACAATTCCGACGTCGCCAGAAGTATCCGGCATATTCGGGCAGGTAAGGATTCGCATCCGCTTTGATCTTGATATGTCGTTGAATCCCTATGGAGCTTATCCGTAGGACCTGATATAGCTTCTTTTCGGCTATGACGCAAACGGCAAATACATTCTTCCCGACGGCTGACCAGTATTCCTTGGACAGCCAGTTAACCGGTTTTTGTGAATGCCGTCTTTTGATCATTTGCCAGAGTTGTTCGTAGACATACGTGTCAATACGTTTAAACGCGTCCGATGCCACCACGTGGCGGTGGTAGTTGGCCCAGCCTCGAAGCACAGCGTTTAGCTTCTTGATCAGGACCGGCATTGGCGCTCCGACGTGTTTCTGGATGATCGTTCCTACCTTCTGCGTGAGGGCGAGGACTCCCTCATTCGATGGCGTGATGTGCAGAACCCGGCCATGCTTGCGGAAGGTTTGCCCGAGGAACGTAAATCCATCTTGAATGTGCGTGATCAGGGTCTTCTCCGGGGAGAGTTCCAGACCGCGCACGGCAAGGAAGCTTTCGACCACAGGCTTGATGACTTTTTCCAGAATGCTTTTAGACTTTCCGGTAATAATGAAGTCATCCGCGTAGCGGTCAAAGTTAATACGGTGCCTGCCGGAAACTGCACGAAGGACGGCTTGTTCCATTCCGTCGAGCACCATATTGGAGATCGTGGGACTGATGATCCCGCCCTGGGGCACTCCCTTGCGTGTGGGATAGTGGATGCCGTTTTCCATGTATCCCACCTGCAACCACTTGCGAAGGACGACTTTGTCCATCGGGATGTTCTTCAATATCCAGTCAAACGAGATATTGTCGAAGCATCCACGGATGTCTCCTTCCAGAACCCATGCTGCCGAATTCGGCTTGGACAGGGCATTAAACGCGCATGCCACGGCGTCGGCGCACGATCGACTTTCGCGAAAGCCGTAGGAGTTCCGGTCGGCGGTCGTTTCAGCGATCGGAGCCAGCGCCAGCTTGTAGAGCGCTTGCATGGCTCTGTCGGTCATGGTGGGAATGGATAGGGGACGAAGTTTTCCGTTCTTCTTTTCGATGTAAATTCGTCTCAAGGGTTGAGGGGTATAGCCACGTCGGCGCAGGCTTTGATAAGCCCGCCATTTGGCTCGGGCGCCTTGCCACAGGACGCCGTCTACGCCGGGGGTTTTACTCCCCTTGTTGGAGGTTACTCGTTTCACAGCCATCAGCTTGGCGTAGAACGAGTTGACAATCAGATGTTGAATCGCTTTAACACGGTTCCATCTGTTTTCTTTCACAGCCTTTGCGATACGCACTTGCAGCCTTCTGACTTGCCGTTGCGCTTCTTTCCAGTTGATGGATTTCCACGGGTCGGCATCGTCGATGAGTGCACCAGCTCTGTTGGCCGTCATTTGCTTTCTCATCTTCAAAGGTTCTACCTGTTCTCTCGCAATAAGACACCTGTTGGACGTCTGCACGCTCATTTGCCGGGGCGGATGCCTTCCGGTTTTGGCGCTAAGTCATGTTGCAGACTCTATCTTCCGGCTTTCCCGAAAGCGTTCGCTTCTTCCAACTTCTTTCTCCCGTTGCTCCATCGGCATGCCTTGCGGTTGGCCTGCCTGAAATTGCATCAGGCGGAGAACGGGGTTGCCACGTTCCACACAGTTGATCCAATGGATGACTTAGGTGGGATCTCTACGCCGGGAGTCCTGTGGGTTCCGTGCAGGCAGTTAAGAGACCTGCATCCAGACTTCCATGCCGCAAACACCGGGAAGCGGCCCCAGACCTGCTAATCCTCGTAGGTCCGTGCTCATTGACGACGCTGCAATCCTTTAGTTAATTTCACCGTATCATCCGACCCTGGCCCTTAACGGGGGAGGATTCCCCGAGGGGTTCGCCTGTCGCCATTTGAACCCGTTTCGGTACGTTGTCCGCAGGGCTTCGCACCCCGTCATCTGCGCGACGGTAGCACGCCTGCGTAGGGTCCGGCAGGAACATGCCGGGTACTCCAACTACTTCCTTGAGTACACTCAACTGTGCGACTTCGTGTCGCACC
>JAQVUB010000087.1 GCA_028699735.1 Lentisphaeria bacterium
AAAACCGTTTTCCATGAAATTTTTCGGGTCGTTTCGTACTTTTTGTTGTTAAAAAGGATTCCTCTGTTACCAAGTTTTTTGTCAATACGAAGTACGCGAGGTGGGCAAAGGTTCGAAATGATATGCGCTGGCATCACAGATTAACAGAGGATAATCGGTTAATGGCAAGTTTTTACAGTAAATAAAAACGTCTTTTTCGTGAGTAAAATTTTCGATCCTGCTGACTTTTCCGCTCAGCAGGTCAATCAGGACGGGATTTTGCATGGGTTTCAGATTGGGCTTGTTTTCAAGGCGAATTTCGATTTTTTCAAGTCCTTTGAATCCATATTGCATATCTTCGGCGAGATGATATTCGAAAATGGGGTATTGGTTGCGGGTAAAAGCGTTGCATTGCACCCCGATATCAAGCAGGCGTGAGTGTCGCTGATTCCAGGAATGTGCATTAAAGAAATAGACTGCCATAAAGAGTTCTGCGGGCTGTGTTTTTTCCGAAAAAACAGCGGCGATGTGTTTCATTGCGGTATAGGCCGTTTTGGGTGTATAATAAATTCCATTGAGGATGCCATGTCTTGCAGGCTGGGGTCTTGTGTCATTTCCTGTCTGATATTTTTTCCCCATCATATCAGCTGCCTGAAAAAATGAGCTGACCTTTATTCCATGGGCGATATCAGTGACATAGCGCCTTAACAACCAAATGGCCTGATTCTGTTCACTTTCTTTTATGTAGTTCAAATAATGCCCTGAAGGGAACCAGGAGGCAAAGCCAGCCTCGCCCTGCCAGATTTCAACGTGTTTTCCTCCGTTTTCATCCAAGGTGCGTCGGATCATGGCAATCACCTGTGCATAGTTAAGTTCAGGCTGAACAGCATATGCATGAAAACAATAAAAGTTTAACGTACGGGCAATGCCGGAACGCAATAGACGCACTGCAAAGCTGCCGAAACGGCTGCTGTTGCATGCGCCAATGCGAGCCTCTGGAATTTCCGAACGGATCATATCTGAAGTCATTTCAATCAGTCTGGCATAATCTTCGGGATTTGAGGATTCGGGTTGCCAGAAATTGGCGATATCGGGTTCATTCCAAATTTCGAAGTATTTGATTTTTCCTTTGAAATGTGCTGCTAAGGCTTTGATGTAATTTTGCCAGGCTAGGATTGTTTCTTTTCCATAATAGAGTGGGACACAGCCCACAGCGGCCTCGCTGAAGGTATTGTTCATATACAATGGGTTTCCGTAAC
Source organism: Lentisphaeria bacterium (assembly GCA_028699735.1). GTDB lineage: Bacteria > Verrucomicrobiota > Lentisphaeria > Oligosphaerales > Oligosphaeraceae > JAQVUB01. The sequence continues at coordinate 1,239 of JAQVUB010000087.1, forward strand.
CCACATTGAACCAGGGTTTGATCCCCCGCTTGAGCAACTGCTCGACAACAGAATCCAGCCAGTCAAATGTGTATTTCCCCTTAACTTTTTCGCATCTGGCCCAGCCCGTCTGGCACCGCGCCCATTTGATTCCGGCATTGGCCAGCAAATCATAGCAGGGTTCTGGATCAAACATTTCCCGGTCGAGACATTCAAAGCCAATGCTGATTGGCGATTGTGTGATATCTTGTGAAACCGGATTTTTTAACTGTCCGATTGGGGTTAATGCCACATTGTTTTCGGTAAACATTATCGTTCCTGTTTTCCGTTAGATTCTGCGGGATTCTGCTTTTCTACCAATATAACCCGGTCGACAAAAAGACCATCCCTTTTTTGCGAATTTTCGATATAGGTCGGTCCAGTGATCTTGAGGGATACCCAGATTTCTTTAGGGATATCCCGGTCGATTCCGGTGAGTGCCTTACGCATGAAAATTCGCAAACCCCAGCTCCAATGCATGAAAATTCGCAGGTCTTTGGTAATTGACGTCTCACCAAGTTTGTACCAATGATATTTTTCATCTTGCGGAATATCTGGTCGTTCCCACAGGTATTTGGCGACATATTGTTTTGAGGTGCTGTCGTAAAGGCCCAATTCCAGAGGGAGTTCGTGGAGTTTCGTCCGTTTGTGTTTTGCCAGGTCGATTTTTTTGTCATGTCGAAGGGTAAAAGCTTTGCCACTGGTTGCTTCAGGATCATCAATCAGATAACGGTCATGCACTCCCCATGGGTCAAAGTCCGGCCAATGCATGTCAAGGATTGCTTTTCCAAGAAACTGCTCCGGAACCGCAAATGGCATTTTCTCAAACAACTTCACCTTATTGTCCAGTTCAAGCAGCCGTTGTTTCAGCTGTTGCTTAAGCCATTTGTGATCAGTGACAAATTGATTGAGAACCATTTCGGCATTGGCGCGCCAGCGTGCAATGGACTTTTCCTTGTCATCTTTCAGGGGAAACTGATCCTGGCGCATCAGCAGAGCATGGTCAACTGGAATGCGTTCCCAGCGCACATGCCGCAATAGGTGTGGCTGCTCTGCAACGGACTTTTCGGCCTGATCTAGCCATTGATTCGCCGTGTCAAAAAAACCGTCATCCAGAAAATGATACATGTTTCCACGAATTTGGTAAGGCACTTCCTTTTCGCGGTTTTCGAGATATTCGAGATAGCGTTTCAAATAGGGGGCTGCGGAACCGTAATATGCTTTCAGAAATGAATTGGTGAGTTTTTCGACATTGCAATCGGGGTTGACAGTCAGCTTGCTCCACAGGTAGTATTGCAAAGCGTAAAAGGAACGTGCGAATGGATTGCCATTTTCGGCATAGTAGGTCAGCACTCCCTTATCCCTGCAGAATTGCAGTTCCCTTTGCATGACTTTTCGCGGTTTGATATAGGGAGTTTCTTCGCCGGTGTAGGGTTTCCAATAGGCCCAAATGCCGATTTTTGGGGCTATTTTCGACCATTCTTCCAAGGTTTTTCCTTGTGGTGTATTGGGCAGCAAGGCGGCTGTGATTTCACTGTTGCAACTTCGTATAATCACGTTGGATCGCGGTTTGAACTTTATAGCAGGTGTTTGCGTTTGCTGGTAGGCGAATGTCTGAATCAGAATTTCGGGATAATCCTTTTCCACGGCTTCAGCAATCGAATTGACAAAATCAATATTGGCATCGGCCACTGTCGGGAACTTTTTGCATTCAGCGCATTGGCAGCAAGTGCTGTAACCATCATTCTGGCTGATGTCATAAATCAGCGGCCAATGCTCCTGCGGCTTCCCCTCACGGTCTTGTTTGATGTAAGCGAACAGTTTTTCAGTGAAGAGACGTCGCGCTTCCGGGCTGCTGTAACATGGGGTTTTCCCGTCTGCTCCTTTCGCAAAAGGGCCATCGTCCGGCCAGTCTTTCACATAATACGCGAAAGTATGGCAGGCAAAGGGTGAGCCATGGTGCATCCGGATTTCGGGAAATGCGGTGCGCACACTCTCTTTCCTGCGCATGCGGAAGAGTTGTGTGTTCATATATGGTACACTTTCGTACATTTCCCGTCGGATAAATGGGGGACGATAGCGTTCATCGGTCTGCGGTAGATGCCAGTCCGGATCAAGGGGAACGACTTCAGTGTCTGCCGCGAAGAAATTCACGTGAAGATATTTTTCGATAAATTCGTAGACGCCCCAGACCGTTCCGCGTATATCGCCGGTAATGACCAGCTCATTGGCGCTACTGGCGATTCTCCATTCTTCGAAATCGAGCGGTTCGGGTTTGAACCACTTTGCATCCAGTGCGGCTTTTCCGAGATAAACCGTCAAGGAAGTATCGCGAGAGTAAAGGCTTTTCCCTGTAACTTTTCGGTAATACAATGCCAATTCGTTTTTGACGAATTTTTCGGCATTGGAGGCATCGGGAGCAAGAAAAATTTGACCAGCCATAAGCTTGAGAGACAAACCAGCTAGGAACAGTAAAGCGAAGGGTTTCATAATCAATATCCGGATCCTTTCATTCAAACATGTACCAATGGGGCCGATTTGCCAATGCGCCTGTTGCCCAGTAGATTTTTTCAGGGCGGATTCGTTCGGCATGTCCATCCATCATAATAAAATTGGAGGCTCCCTGATGGCGTTTCATTGCCTCAAGGTAGATGGCACTTGTAGTTGCAAGATGTTTTCCCGATGTCCCCCTGCAGTTTTTACCCCAGTCCATTCCTAGGACGACCGCGGAAGACTTGGGAATCTCGTCAATCAGATATACTTTTGGACTGCGTGTCCCCGACGACAAATATAGGCTGCCTCCCCCGCCAGGATACTGGTTGCAACCGCCAAGAGAAAAGAAATTTTCCGTATCTTCACCACGGTAGCCCGGACATTTTAAAAACTTTACTTGTTGCAGTTTGCTGTCATCTCCTCCATCTTCTATCGGATCTAAGCCGATATATGGGAAAACGACGGACGGATAGACAAGGGGGTAATTTTCTGAACTTGTTGCATCGCCATAAATGCAAGTGGCTGTTTCATTCGGGGTTGGTGGCACATAACCATGATTATCATCCGTATATAACAAAGCTCCATGACCTAGCTGGCGTAAATTATTCATACAGGCCGCTGCCTGGGCAATACTTCGCGCTTTGCCTAATGCCGGCAGTAGCATCGACGCCAGTATCGCTATGATGGCTATCACTACCAGCAACTCAATTAAAGTAAATCTAAATAACTTGTTCCCTTTTGGATGTTTCATTGTTCAGACTCCTTAATTTTTCGAGAAAATGAACGAACCTTATTAACAGGTAAAGTGCCCGTGAAGCTGGTAACAGATTTTTTTTGTTGTAAAAAAGCTATTGTCATCGACTTCACTGAAGCATTACATCAACAGGTTACTTTTAATAAAATAACCCAGAATAGCAATTGAATATATGTATATTCGGCTGTAAATTATAAATAACAGGTTGAATATCATGAAAAAGCTAAAAAATTTGATCAAAGTGCTTGACTCTTTGAGTTCATTTACCCGACTCTATTTTGTCTGGAAAATATCGGAACGGAAATGGTTGCCCTTGTTGCCGCATCACCAGCGTTATCACGATTGCAAGTATTGTGAGTTAGTCAAGAATTCAAGTCAGGCGGCATTTTTGCGTTGCAGTCGCCATCATGCTGAGGCTGCGTTTTTGCAGGCCACGCAAAAGCGGCAGCCATTCTTGCTGGATTGCCATGCCGGGATACGGGAGCTGGTAGTGCCGGTTCTTGCTGGTAATTGCCGTGCCGCAATATTCGCAGGCCCTCTGCTTTCGGCTGGAGGCGGAGGTAAAATTCAGCAACAGTATATGAAAGAATATTTGGCCTTGCCTAAATTTTCAAACGGCAACATTCCAGATTTAAGTGAATTTCTGACGACCTTAATTGCTTCTTTTGAACCGGAAAGCTGGCCCCGTGAATCGTTATCCCTGTTGCCTTTGATTGATTTTGCAAAAACAGACCCCAGAATTTGCAGCGTTTTAAGAATTTTGCATCGTGATTTTCGAGTTCCTTTGCATCAGAATACATTGGCACGGAATATATCTTTGAGTCCATCGCGTTTATGCCATCTGTTCCGTAGGAATATTGGGATGTCATTGCAGGAATATCTACAGAGAATTCGGGTGGCTGAAGCTCATCAATTGGTTGAAATGACTGCATTATCGATTGGTGAAATAGCCCATGAATGCGGGCTTTCGGATGCCAGTCGGCTGGCTGTTCTCTTTCAACGCTATTACGGACATTCCCCCAAAACGATTCGTCAGCATCCCCTCATTCCATGATCGGTATAAGATTGTATGTTGTCAGGTTAACGAGTGGATATTTGAGAATCGTGCTTAAAAATCAGAGCCACCGTTAACATTCAGAATTTCGCCAGTAGTATAATCATGTCGGACTAAAAATTCGACTGCCGCTGCGATTTCTTCTGGTTGAGCGCCCCGTTTGAGAGGGATTTGTTTTGTTAGTTTAGCCAGTTCTGCGTTTGTAAGTCGCTCATGCATTTGAGGAGAAAGGATCAAGCCGGGAGAAACTGCATTAACTGTAATCTTGGCATCGGCTGCCATCAGTGCTAGGGAACGCGTCAGGCAGTGTAGAGCCGCTTTGCTCATGGCATATTCGAGCATAGGCGGTTTGGCTGCGCGCTTCGCCCAAACGGATGAAATATTAATTATACTCCCCTGACCCGCTTTTCGCATTTGCTCAATGGCTGACAGGGAGCAGAGATAAGGGCCTTTGAGATTTACCGCCAGCATGCGGTCAAACCAATCGCCGTCACTCATGCTTTCCGGACGTTTGTAAGGATCCAGCCTGGCATTGTTGATTAGAATATCGATTGGATGTTTGCCGAAAAACTGCCTGACGGCCGGCTCATCGGCAATATCAAAGACACATGCTTCTCCACCAATCTCCGCGGCAACGGCCTCCGCCCCAGATCGGTTATGTGCGCAATTCACCAGGACATGTGCGCCGCAAGCCGCAAAATGCCTGCAGAGCGTTGCCCCTAACCCCTGAGATCCCCCCGTAACAAGAACGATTTTATTGCTGATTTCCATTTTTGTTACCAATCACTGACAGTGCCATCTTCGCGAAACAGACGAGGAATGCTGATCTTGATTTTTGGATGCGAATGGCACAATTCCTCGTTGAGTTCTATGCCCCAGCCCGGCTTGTCTGAAACCTCAATATATCCCTCCTTTACCTGAAGGGGTTCTGTAATAATGTCATTGCGCCAGTCATTTAAATGCAAACGCTCCTGAATCAGAAAATTTGGCATGACGGCATCGAGATGGGCAGAAATAATAGTCAGAACAGGACTCATTGGACAATGTGGCGCTACAAAAGCCGAAAAAGCATCCGCCAGAACCGATGTCTTGTATGCTTCCAGGAATCCGTTGCAATGAGCAATGTCCGGCTGAACCACCTGAACCGCGCCGATTTCCAGCAATTTCCTGAAATCGTGCTTTGATTCGAGGCGTTCTCCTGCAGCGATTGGAATTTTTACCTGGTCTGCCACCCGTTTCATTGCCTTTTCATCCAGTTGGTTGACTGGTTCTTCATAAAAGTATAAATGGTAAGGTTCGAGGACATGTCCGATGGCAATGGCCGCTGCCGCGTCGTACCGTCCATGGCCGTCAAACATCATCAGCATATCATTGGTAATGTTTTCTCGTATGGTGGAAGTGACAGACTCGATTAAGCGGATTATATTTGCATCATAAAGCGGCCATGAGGGGTATGAAACACTAAACTTAAAAGCAGTATAGCCATACAATTTTACTTCTTCAAGACGGTCTTTGATGAACTCTGGGTCCGTCGCACCCCCCGTCCAACCATTGATGTAAACACGAATTTTTTTGCGATAGGGGCCACCAAACAGTTGGTAGACAGGAACTCCGATACTTTTGCCCAGAATATCCCATAGGGCCAGTTCCACACCAGCCACTGCAGAGCCTTTGATGACTCCACCCCTCCAAAATTTTTGCCGTTGCATGACTTGGCATAAATATTCAATTCGGGTAGGATCTTCGCCAAGCAGTAAATCCTCCAAATCCCCAAGCAGGGCAACAATGGTTGAAGTGTAACCGCCCAGCGAGGCTTCCCCGAGGCCGTATATTCCTTCATCCGTATGAATTTTGACAAAGATATAGTTTTTGTCGGAGAGTTGTCCGGTGCTGGGAGTCGGAGCCCCGACAATGACCGGTTCAATCTTTGTGATTTTCATGTTAGGTTCTCCAAAAACATTGCTGCGGAATGTTGTAGTTCCTGTTGATCCATAGTGGGGTTGAAGATACCGATGCCAACCCCGAGGCCGTCCGCGATCTGCATCCATTTTCGTTTGTTAGCATTGCAGATGCCGCCTACAGCCAGGATGGGTAGGGGGATGATAGATTTGAGAACGGAAAGAGTTTGAGGAGTGTCACAGGGAAAATATTTGAGGATATGCGCACCAGCTCTGATTGCTGAAAATGCTTCTGTTGGAGTTTGGAATCCCGGTATGGACAGCAATCCGAGTTCAACAGAACGTTGGATCACTGAAACATTTACATTGGGAGAGATGATGTATGTTGCGCCAGCGTTACAGGCCGCATCAACTTCTTTTGCAGACAGAACAGTGCCTGCCCCGATATGAATGTGGCTTGCCTTGAAATGCTTAGCGAGTATTTCAATACTGGCCAGAGCATCGGCAGTATTCAAAGGAATTTCCAGGAAATTCAAGCCGGCATTGGCAAGAGTCTCTCCTACCTCAATTGCCCGAGATGGCGACAAGCCACGCAAGATAACAACAATTTTTGATGCCAGCAATGGTTTGAACAATTTGTGAAGCATGTTGCAACTCCTACATAAGCGGTTGCCTCCCGGGATCCTCTTTTTTCCTCGGATAGGATATTTGAGAAAAACAAAGTGTGTCGACACGGTGAGTACCGAAGACGATTCTCCATGTATTTTAGTATAACTTCAGAAAAAAAAAGAATATATGTATATTCGGCTGTAAATTATGAATATAAAATTGATTTTTCTGAAACCATGCAAATTCTGTATGAAAGAAAAAGGGGACTTCAACGCTTTGTCAAAATCCGATTTTCAAACCTGCAATCTGATACTATGTTGAGTTAGGTCTACCTATTTTCGGGAACTACTACACCACTCGCTCTATAGGGCGCCCAACAAAAGATTTTTTAACAACGAAAAGACACGAAAATTTT
>JAQVUB010000088.1 GCA_028699735.1 Lentisphaeria bacterium
CCAAGCCTTTTCGTGTCTTTCGTGGTTAAAAAAAGACTATCTTCCGGTGAGTTGCCGAAGCAGGTATGCCAGATACGGCAACGGGCACCAGGGAATGTAGTTTCGGGCGATGGTCAGGGTTTCCAGGCGTGCTTTTTTTCGGCTGCTGTTGGCCAGACCGCCTGCTTCCATGTTAACCAGAGGCTCTGCAAGCGTTCTCCACAGCGTTTCAGCCTGCCGGCAGCGCCAGATGAAGTCATAATCTGCGGCGATGCGATAATGGGTATCATAGTGTCCAATGCGGTCGTAAAGGGAACGTCGGAAGAAACAGCCCGGATGTGGCAAAGGCATCAGCAGCGGCAGCAGGTACAGACAACGCGGCAGCAGCAGCTTCTCCCCGCCTGCCGGATGCAGCAGGCGCACCGGGCAGACAACGGCCTCAGTCTCCGGATTTTCAGTGAAAGCTTGGAGAATTTTGGCCAGGGTTTGCGGTTCATACCAGTCATCGCTGTTCAGCAGGGCAATAATGTCGCCATCAGCCTGTTGCAGACCCTGATTCCAGGCAACGGGAATACCGGCTTCATCCGCTTGCAAGGGAGCTTGCGGTAGAATTTTTGCCGAAATCCCGGCACTCTGCAACAGAGGCAGGTTTTGCTGCAGGATGTTCAGGGTATTATCCGTGGAAGCGCCGTCGACCAAAAGGTATTGTTGTGGTTTGAGCTGCTGCAGCAGAATAGAATCAATGGTGCGCTGCAGAGTCTGTGCACTGTTACGGCAGATGGTGATGACGGTAATGGTCATAGTAAAAGGCAAGCCCATTCGATATAAAATATAGAAAAACGGACCGGCAGCAAGGTCACTTAGGGGCTTTGTCAGTGCCCGGTTGCCAGGGATTTGCCAAGGCAACCTGCCGCGCGAGCTCTGTCAGATTACGTTCCAGCTGACGAAATTTACCCAAGATCAGGATGCTGCCGACATAGACATAGAGAACCAGCAGGTAAAGAATCAGGTCGGTGCCGCGCCCAACCCCCAGGATATCTGCAGCGAATTGTGACAACTTGGGGAAAATGGTCAGTACAACGCCCAGCGCGAACTGACCAAGAAAAAAGAGTCGGGCAATGCTGCGGTTTTTCAATGCCGCAAAGCAGAGGATGGAGGCCATCAGAAAACCGGCAATCAAAATGATTTGAATGAGATTCATAGCAGTTTACGCAGGAGCAGATCGAGGAGGATATTGAAGGAATTGCTGAGTTTCTGACCTTTGCGCAGCGAATATTCCGTGTAGGAAATGCGGGTGGGTATTTCCATGACTTTCAAACGTGCTTTGCGGATCTGCCCGAGGATTTCGCTGGCGTGTGCCATGCGGTTTTCCTGCAGGCGGATGGCCTTCATTGCGCGCTGATTGAGAGCTCGGAATCCGTTATGTGCATCGCTGAGCCACAACCCGGTAAAAATCAGATTGACGAGGCGTGCTCCCTGCAGCAACAGTCTTTTGCGCAGGGGAAGGGCATCGCTGTCTTCGGCTCTCAGGAAGCGTGAGCCTAGAACGACATCGGCGCCCTGTTCAAGCTTATCCAGGAAGCGTGGGATATCGCTGGCTTGGTGCTGCCCGTCCGCATCGAAATGAATGACCGCTTTGGCACCGTTGCACACTGCGTAATCCATTCCCGTCTGAAGGGCGGCTCCCTGACCCAGATTGATCGGGTGACGCAATATTTCCACAGGCAGGTCGTCTGCCACCGTTTGCACCGGCACGGTTGAGCCGTCGTCCACCAGAATCACCCGTGCATTCAGCGACAGCAGGTCGCGGACGGTTTCCCGCAGCACGGCCTGCTCGTTATAACAGGGAATGATGATGAACACATCACTTGACATGACTTTACCATAACCGATTTTTGACGCCTTGCAACATGCTTCGTAGGATGCGGGACAAAAGCAGAGGGCGCCTTATAATGGCACAGTGACTGCCCCGTATGGAAATACGTCCGTAAAGTCGCCTACATGAATTTTTTCGGGGCGTTTCGTGCTTTTCGTTGTTCAAAAAGAATTCATCCCAGCGTATGCGGGTGCAGGGGCATGAAAATCGCCGTGTCGGGGTGTTTTTCCGGCGGGAGGTATTACATTAACATCTTCCCAATACCTAGTAGTATGGAAAGGAAGATTACGCGATGGAATCCCCTGCACTTTTAGTACTTGCGGCTGGCATGGGCAGCCGTTATGGCGGTATCAAACAGATGGATCCGGTCGGACCCGATGGCGAATTTGTCCTGGACTATTCGGTTTTTGATGCATGGCGAGCCGGTTTCCGCAGTGTTGTTTTTGTCATCCGCGAAGAGCTGGAAGCCCCTCTGCGGGAACATTTCGGTGATAAGCTCAAGAACAAACTGGAAGTGAGTTATGTTTGCCAGAAATTGACCGATCTGCCGGCGGGCTTTATTTGTCCGCCGGAGCGTCAGAAGCCCTGGGGTACCGGGCATGCAATCTGGTCTGCGCGTGCAGCGATAAAGGGGGCTTTCGGGGCGATCAATGCCGATGATTTTTATGGTGCGCAGTCATACCGGGTTCTGGCAGATTTTCTGCGCTCGCCAGCCTGTGATGAACAGACTTATGCGATGGTGGCCTACCGTCTGGCTAACAGCCTTTCCGAACATGGAACGGTCTCGCGAGGCATCTGCAAAGTCTCGGAGGCAGGTTTGCTTGAGGATGTCGTTGAACGCACCAGTATTGAACCCTGCACTGGCGGAGCACGCTTCAAGGATGCGGACGGAAACTGGCAACCGCTCACCGGCGAAGAGCCAGCCTCCCTCAATCTGTGGGGCTTCTCGGCAAGCCTCTTCGATAAAATGGAAGTCCTCTTCCGTGAATTTCTGGAGAGTCGCGGTCAGGAGCTGAAAAGTGAATTTTTCATTCCGACGGTGGTTGACACCCTGATCAAGCGCGGCAAATGCCGTACACGGGTTTTAAATACGCCGGAATTCTGGTTTGGCATGACTTATGCTGAAGACCGCGTCATGGTGGTTGGCAAAATCGCGGAGCTGACCGCCCGCGGAGTCTACCCGGAACATCTTTGGCGTTAAGTAGACCCCGTCTAAAAAGCTTTTAAACAACGAAAAAACACGAAAAGATACGAACTTTTTTAAGAGTTAGGTTAGTAGGTTGATCGCAACATTCAGAAATTCTGTCGTAATTCAGGTTCATGACCGGAAAAAGCAAAATTTGACGATGAAATATCAGGTTGGGACAGCAGCTTTCCTACAAAATCTTCGTGCTTTTTGTGTCTTTCGTTGTTAAAAACCCCTTTTTTGATGCCCTCTAAGCATATCTTTTTACCGTCTATACAGGAGAACAGAAGTGACTGAGGTTCTGAAGCACGACCTGACAAAAATTGTGCCTTTTTTCCGGTTCCGTGGCAAGTTTGTAGGCGCGGAGCCCTGGGGTTCCGGGCACATAAACGATACGTACCGTCTGAAAATCGAACAGGGCGGGCGAGATTTGTATTATATCATCCAGCGGATTAATAACAAAGTCTTTCCGCATGTTCCGGAAATGATGCATAACATCGAACGGGTTACCAAGCATCTCCGTAAGAAAATCGAGGCAATTCCCGGCGGTGATTACAGTCGTGAAGCCCTGTGTCTGGTCTATACTCTCGATGACAAGCCCTATTACCTGGATCCTGAGGGCAATTACTGGCGCGTTTATGTCTTTGTTGAAAATGCCAGTACTATGGATTATGTTTCTTCACCGAGTCAGGCCTATGAAGCCGCCAGAGCTTTTGGTAAATTCCAGTGCATGTTGCAGGATTTGCCCGGCGAACCCCTTTTCGAGGTGATTCCCGGTTTCCATCATACCCCGAAACGCTTCGAAAAATTCCTCAAAGCCCTGGAGGCAGACGCGTTGGGGCGTGCTGCTTCGGCGCGTTCTGAAATTGATTTTGCGTTGGCCCGCCGTGAGAGCACGTCGGTTGTTGTGGATATGCTGGCCAGCGGTCAGCTGCCAGGCCGTGTCACTCATAATGACACCAAGATCAACAATGTGATGCTGAATGATAGCGACGGGCGGGGAATCTGCGTTATTGATCTGGATACCGTGATGCCGGGATCTGTGCTGTACGATTTTGGCGATGAGGTGCGCACTTCGACGGTCAATGCCGCCGAAGATGAGAAAGATTTGAGCAAAGTGCGTTTTTCGCTCGAATACTTCAGTGAGCTGGTGCGTGGGTACCTCGAAAGTGCCGGCGATTTTTTGACCCCGGATGAAATCCGCCTTCTGTCCTTTTCCGGGCGCCTGATCACTTTTGAAATTGGCCTGCGCTTTTTGACCGATTATCTCGAGGGTGATGTCTATTTCAAAGTGCATCGCGAGGGTCATAACTTGGATCGCTGCCGCACTCAGTTTGAAATGGTGCGCCAGATGGAAGAACTCCGTGATGATATGGAGGCGATTGTCGCCAAATACCAGGCAGAGATTTGTTGTCCCGGGTAACGGTGGATTTTTTTTTTGAACAACGAAAAGTACGAAACGCCCCGAAAAAATTTCATGGGGAGCTGTTTTGACTGCGAGAATGCGTTGTTCATCCCATGAAATTTTTTCGGGGCGTTAGTGTCTTTGGTTGTTAAAAAATACCACTGTCCCCCAGCTTCACTCTGATGTATTACGGTGTGAATAATCACGTCAAAAAAAGGAGCCGTCATGAAATCCCAATTCAAACTGATTAAACCCGCTATCGTTCCGGTTCTTGATCCCGCTTTCCGGCCGCCCGTTCTGGCCAATCGCGCTTTTCTTGCGGAAGTGGAGACTTCCGGTTCGGGCGTTCCTTTTCTGGTAGCTGTGGAGCGTGATCATGGCCGTGTATCCCGCTTTGATACGAAGGTCTTTGATCCCCGTCATCCTCGTGCGGCCGCCAACTTTTTTTATGTCGAGCGGATTTTGAAATTTCTGCTTTGGCAGTTTGGCGGGTGGAAAGTGACTATTCACGGACCTGTGGAACTGGTGCACTATCTGCAGGCCTGTTACTGTGATTCCGGCTGCCGGCGTTTTGATGCGGAGTTCTGGGGCGACCAGACCTATGAGCGGGAAATGTGCATTGTGCATGTGCCCACTCCGTCCGATGTCCCTGAAGTCAATGATGGCTCTGGCAGCGCGGTTGCTCTGAATTGGCAGGGTTGGCGAATCGGTTTCGATCTGGGGGCCAGCGACCGCAAAGTCGCGGTTGTCAAAGACGGCAGACTGGCGCTGAGACCCGATGGGGAACCCGTGCTGAGCGAAGAATATGTCTGGGATCCGAAACCGCAGAAGGAGATCAGCTGGCATTTTGAGCAGATTGATTGGATTCTGCGCGAAGCGGAGAAAGCGATCAAAGCGGTTGATCCAAGCGCGCGAGTTGAAGCGATCGGCGGCAGTTCAGCCGGGGTTTATGTCGATGGCCGGGTGCGCGTGGCTTCGCTGTTCCGAGGGATTACCCCGCGTGAGCGTTTTGATGCCGAGGCCGCCCCGATTTTCAAGAATCTTGAAAAGAAATGGGGTATTCCGTTGCGTCTGGAAAACGATGGTGATGTCACGGCCCTGGCTGGAGCGATATCGCTGCAGGATGGGGCGGTTCTCGGTCTGGCTATGGGGTCTTCGCTCGCCGGCGGATATGTTGACAGCAATATGAAGATCAAGGGCTGGATGAATGAACTCGCTTTTGCTCCAGTGGATTACAATCCCAATGCCGCGGTCGATGAGTGGTCCAGAGATTTCGGCGTAGGCGCCAACTATTTCTCACAGCAGGCGGTCGGGCGCCTGATCCCGCTGGCCGGAATTGACATGCCGGACTTGCCGGCGGATGCGCTGCCCTTGCGCCTGAAACGGGTTCAGGAACTGATGACCAACGATGACGAGCGCGCACGTCGCATCTATGAAACCATCGGCGTGTATTTTGGCTATTCGGTGGCGCATTTCTGTGACTTCTACAAACCCGTTCGCCACTTGGAAGTGCTCGGACGTGTGGTTAGCGGCAAAGGCGGCGAAATCATTCTCTCAGAAGCACGCAGGGTGCTGGAGTCTGAATTTCCCGAACTGGCTGATCTGCACTTTTATGAGCCGGATGAGCGTGAAAAACGGCATGGCCAGGCCGCGGCTGCCGCCAGTCTGCCAATTGTTTAATGCTAAAAGGGGTGAATAATGAAAACCATTGAACGTGATGCCTTTATCAAGGACAGTCTGAATCAGGGCATGTCTCTTTCCGATGTGCAGAAGGGACTTGCGGAGCAGCTCAACATCCGGATGACCTATCTGGAATTGCGGATGATCGCCGCAGAGCTGGCGGTCGACTGGAAAAAACAGGACAAACCCGTCCCTGCCAAAAAGGCGGAAGTCGTCGAAGAGGACACTGCCGCAGCTCAGGATGAAGAATGGAATGACGAGGACGAAGACGGCAGCGGACTGGCTGATGAGGCTGGCGATGCTCCCGCTCCCGCTGGCAAGACCAAAGTCACGGTCAGCAAGCTGATTCGTCCTGGAGCTGCGATCAGTGGTGATGTCGAGTTTTCGTCCGGTGCTAAAGGCGAGTGGTATGTCGACAATCTGGGCCGGCTCGGCTTCAATCCCGCCGAGGGTTCCGGACAGCCCAACCAGACTGACTTGCGCGAATTCCAGAAGGAACTCCAAAAAGCCCTGGGCTACTGAAGTTTTTAAACAACGAAAAGCACGAAACAGCACGAAAAAAAATCATGGGAAGGCACTGCGCATGAAAGCAGTTCTTCCCATGATTTTTTTTCGTGCCGTTTCGCGCTTTTCGTTGTTTAAAAATTTTCTAAGTTACTCGGCGGCCTTTTTGAGGCGTTCGAGGAAGTCGCCTGGGGCGCCGACAATCTTGCCGATTTCCTTGCCCTGGGCATCCAACAGAACGGATGTTGGGAATCCGCGCACGCCGAATTTTTCGGCCAGTTTCTGGTTGCTGGTGCGCAGTTCCTCAGGCATTTTTACTTTTGGTGAAGGGGCATCGATATAGAGCAGGATCAATTTTCCGGCGGCAAATTCTTTGAATTCTTTGGTCTCAAGGACATCCGCTTTGAGCTTTTTGCACCAGCCGCACCAATCCGAACCGGTAAACAGAATATACAGCTTTTTCTGGACAGTCTGTGCGGCTTTCAGGGCGGCGTCATAGTCATCGTACCAGCCCGTTGGGGTCGTGGGTCCGCTGCTGGGAATGGCGGCCAGGTTTTCTGCTGCCTGGGAGAGTGACACGCTCAGCAGCAACGCTGCAAAAGCAAAGAAAATAGTTTTGGTTGACATGGTAAAGCTCCATCTGTGGTTGAATGTAATGGTCTTTGTACGGAATTTGTTCCGCTAACCTTGTTTTTACAATACTTCCGGAGCGGAGTGTTTGCAAGTCTGACAGAAAAGGGTTGTCCAGTTTGCGGCAATCTGTTCCGCGAGTTTTTTCATCGGGATTTGGCGCAGTTCTGCGAGGGTGGTCATGACTTCGGCTACCATCCAAGGACGGCTTTGGGTGCCACGGAAGGATTGCGGAGGGAGATCCGGACAGTCGGTCTCCACCAGGATACGGTCCAGGGGGACATATTGAGCCAGTTTGTGCAGGCGTTTTGATTCCGGCCAGGTCAACGGTCCGCAGAAGGACAGGAACAGGCCATGATCGAGGGCCTGGCTGGCAATTTCGGCACTGGCATTGAAATGGTGACAGACACCACGGAGAGTCGATATGCGCAGATTTTTCAGCAGTGCGAAAAAATCCGGCCAGGCTTTGCGATTGTGGAGGATGACCGGAAGTTGAAGCTGTTGAGCGATCAGTAGCTGTTCGCTCAACGCGTTTAATTGCTCGTCGGCAGCATCCCGTCCATTCCAGAAGTCCAGACCGATTTCACCAACGGCCAGGATTTTGCTGTTTTGCGGCGGGTGCAGCAATTTTTGCCGCAATTGATTAAAGGAGTCTGTCTGGCGTTCTTTCAGGAAAAAGGGATGCAGACCCAGGGCGGCATAGATGCCCGGTTGTTGAGCCAGCTGTAATACCGTATCCCATTCGGAGGCCCTGGCTGTATTCACCAGAACGGCCTGCATTTCGCTTGCGCAACGCAGCAAAATATCCGGCAGGGTTTCGCGCAGACGCGAATCGGCCAGATGCGCATGGACGTCATATAATCCCGGCTGGAAATTCCCTCCGGGGTGTTTCAACACTGTTTCCGGCATAGAGTAAATTTCTCTGAGAGTTTGCTAACTGTTTTTACTCAATATAGCTTTTTCCCAACAAAAATGAAAGTTCACTTCTTGTTTTGTTGGATTGCTATTGCGGGGTAAGGTAATACGCAAAGGGAACTTGCTTTTTTAACCACAAAAGGCACGAAATGGCTTGGGGTGGACTGGCGTCCACAACCTATTTTTTAACAACGAAAAAACACAAAAAGACTCGAAAATTTTTTAAGGTTGTTGCGTTGCGGTAAGAGATCGCTGTGCAAAATTTCATGCTCGTACCA
>JAQVUB010000089.1:0-4458 GCA_028699735.1 Lentisphaeria bacterium
GTGTGCTCTTCCGATCTGTTCACAACGCCGGCGGCATTTGCCCCGATCAAAAGCGACCGCTCCAAATTCGCTGGGCTGATTTTCTTCCAGACCAAGCAAAAACCGTGCAATTCCGTACAGGGCATTGACCGGTTCGCCCTTTTTGTTGGTCAGTCCGCGCACGGCAAAAAAGGAGCGGTAAATCTGCCCGTAGGCATCGATAAGAATCATGCGTTTCATGGCGTCGTTTGCCTCCTGATGCTCGACCGGTTATATTGAACGCGAATTCCCGGGTGTCCAAAAAAAACTATAACAGAAAAGACAAGATGCAGGATATTGCCGCACGTCTGAAAATTCTTCGTCGCCGTCTGAAGCTTACGCAAACCGGCATGGCTGCACGCCTTGGCGTCAGCTTGAGCCTGTATTCAAAACTCGAGATCGGGCGCAACAAGCTCCGCCCGGCCCTGGCAAAGAACATCTGCCGGAATTTTGCTGTACCGGAAAGCTGGCTGCTCGAAGGAAAAGGCGCCCTGCCCGAAGAAATCTTCGCGGATATTCCCCCAGGCAAAGGCACCCTGCCCCCTGTCGGCCAGCTCGAAGAGATCGTCCGTATGGCACAAAATCCGCAGTTCCGTGAACTCGCTCAACAGATTGCCGACACCATGCAACTGCCCTTCCCCAGAGCCCTGGCCATCGTCATCCAGGAAAAACTCGACCAGCTTTCTTAACAACGAAAAAACTCGAAAACCACGAAAATTTTCGAGCCTTTTCGTGCTTTTCGTTGTTAAAAAGTTATTTCCCCATGATTTTGAGCATCCATTCGAGGTTTTGCAGGCCAGCTGCGCCGCTGACCTCGACTTTGCCGGCTTTGAAACTGCGGATCAGCTGCCGCAGCATATCCGGACGGGTTATTTGTCCCAGCGGAGTCGTAATTTCGAGCTGAAAGACTCCATCCGGCCCGGCTTTTCCGGCGATGGCGAACTGCTTGCCGTCAAATTCGAGTTCGCGCACATGCAGCGGCGGCTCATCCGCATGATGGGTTTCAATTTGAACCACTAGCGTTTCCTGACCAGCTCCTCTGAGGCAGACAAATTCGGCATTGGCACGTTGCCCGGAAAATTCCGTTTTGAGGGTATTCCAGTCGGGGCTAGCATCTGGTGCAGCGACCTGGGCTGCCGCCAGCATATGCGGAGAGAGATCGATCCAGGTCTGTTCGGCGCCTCGCGCACGATTCGCACCGGGCGAGGTCAGGCGCCCATGAAAATGATGCACTGCCCCGGACTCCGGCGGGCAGGTCTCCAGACAGAATCTGGCAGCGACCGCATACTGCGTGCAGATACCCAGCATCAGCTGCTTTTCTGCAGCGAGTTCGACCAGTGCCCGTGCCTGCGAAATCATTTCCTGTGAAGAGAGCGCAGCATCATACACAAAGGGCTTCTCACACAAAACATGGCAACCTGCGCGCAAAGCCACCTCACAACCCTGAACATGCAATTCCGGAGGCAGGCAGACGTCGATGATGTCCGGCTTCTCGCACTCCAGCAACTCCGCCAGATCCCAGTACCCTTTTCCGGCAAACGGAAAAATGGCCTGCAGTTTGGCAGTCGTTGCCGCAACCTTCTCCTTAGAGCTGCCAAGGAATGCGCAGACTTCCGCTCCTTCCAGATGCCACCAGTTGGCATGATGACGCCCAATCCCGCTGGCACCCAAAATGGCTACCCGGGGACGTTCCGGCAACGGGTTTTTGTGGAGAGAATCTTCTGTAATTTTATACATTTTCAGCTCCTTCATCGCGTTGCTGCTTAAGGGTGAGCGACGGAATCCAAGCATTTTCGTGCTGTGACAGCCAAAAAAGCGCTCGAGGTCATGGCTGCTGAAACACTGAAAGACCGGACAGGGAAAAAGCTGCAACGCTTTTTTTCTGCTGTTTTCGGCAATATCATCTGTCACCAGCACAAAAGCAAGCTGCTTGCGAACCTGTTCCAGACGCTGCCGCCCGATTTCTACAACCCGTGAACGCAGCATGAAGGGAGCCAAACGCTCAAACGAGGTGATCTTTTCATTTTGATCATTCATAGAAATTCTTTTTTTAACAACGAAAAGCACGAACTGACCCGAAAAAAAATTTTGTGTCCTTTCGTGTTTTTTCGTTGTTATAAAACACCATTTGCGAGGAACCGTTCGACTTCATTGGCAGTTATGACGCCATAATTGGCTGCGCCCAGCCAGCCGGACATGATGATGCCGACGGAGCCGGTATGAAAAAGCCCGCCGACTTCCTTGTGCAGCCCCATACTGTAGCCAAGCCCGGGGAATTTGGTTCCAAACGTCGCTCCCTGCATATGCCCCGTATAACGCAGAAACGTACGCGGTGTCGCCGCTTCGGTATAGTCGGCTATCTGCCGGATATTCGGCAGATATCGGCTCAATGCATCCAGCGTGTCCTCAATCATCGCCGCTTTGGCCGCACGGTATTCCGCCCGCGACAGCTTCTCCCAGTCCGAAAAGCGCGAATTCATCGAGGCGACGACACTGTAGCGGTTAGTGCCAGGACGAATTTCAGGATAATATACGGAATAGGTACGGCTGCTGATCTTGCGGCTCAACAGCGCATCCGTATCAAATTCCGGCCAGGTGGATGCAAAGAGCAAGTCTCCGATATAGGGCAGTTTTTCGCCGTCTTTAATGCCGATATAGACCTGGCAGCTGCTGGTGCTCAGGCCGACCTTTTTCAGGCCGTCCGCGAATTCCGGCCGGAAATTTTCTTCTCCGGCCCATTCCAGCACGGTTCTAGGCAGGCTGCCGTTGGACACTACGGCTTTGCAGGCAATCTCTCGGCCATTGACGCGTACTGCGCGCACCTTCCCGCCCTCGATGAAGATTTTATCAACGGCGGCATTGGTTTCGACTTCGACGCCATGTTCCCGGAGGCTGGCGTCCATCATCTCAATCATGCAATCGGTTCCGCCCTGAAAGGTGTACACGCCCTCGCTCATGAAATTTCCGAACACAATGCCGTAGCTGATCGCCGGCTCATCGAGCGTCGATCCATTCGCATAGGTGATCGGCTCCATCAAAAAACGCCAGACATCCGTACGACCGGGAAAAAAACGATTGAATAATTCCCGCGTGGTCTCCGTCTGTTCGTCATAGTAATTCATCTTTGCAAGCGCTGCAAAAAAGGCGGCGACCGTTTCCGGAGCAATTTTGAAATGTCCCTCGAGTTTAGCGCTGAAATCGCGACTGTCAAAGGTGGAATCCAAGGTATATTGTGGATTGTCGAAACGGATCGAGCGCACTTGCACGACGCGTTCGGCAAATTCCCTGCCCCAGTATTTGCGAAGACTTTTGCGCATGCCGACCGGAAATCCATGCAGAGCCACATCAAAGATATGCTCTCTGCGTTTGAAATACGTCGCCAGGCCTCCCAATTGCGAATGCTGCTCGACCAGCAAAATGCGGCGGTCTCCACCAGCCAGACGACGCGCAGCAGTCAAACCACCCAGACCGCTGCCAATGACTATGATATCGTAACTCTCTCGCATCAATAAAAACTCTTTCGTGTCTTTTCGTGTCTTTTCGTTGTTAAAAATAACCCGGTCAGCGGAAGCTGAGCAGCAACTCATAATCCGTTTGCGGTAAAACCTGTTTTTCCAGTTCCTCTTTGACCCTGTCCCGCAAAACCAGGCGCTGCCTCTTTTTTAAATCCGGAATCTCTTGCAAAAAAAACTGCTGAAAATCCGGTAAAATCAGATGCGCGGATGGATTGCTGATCCGCGGCCAGTTCTGCATAATATACTCACGCATCCGCTTCAGCAAAGCCAAAATCTCATTCGAGATTTCCGGGAGTGCCGGCAGCAACGTCAATTCCGGACTCAAATCCCCCTTCCAGAGAGCAAATGCATGCAGGCGAAACTCAACCCGGGCCGCCGGAAAAATATCCGACAAAGGCAACGGCAGCAGTATCTGCTGTTCGATCAGTTCGCGGGCCTGGTCACTGGCCACTTCCAGCCAGGCCTCAGCCGGTATGAATTGCGTCTTGCGAGCCGCGGGGCGCTGTTGTGCGATCAGTTCCGGATTTTTACGGTAATGCAACACATGGATGGCCAATTCCCGCAGGAATGCTTCGCTGACCTCGCTAAAGCCGAGCCGGTGCAAGGCCTTCAGACAGTCCCGGCTGACTTCCTCTAGTTGCCGGTACGACAGCGGCAGCGAGGAACTCAGCATCTGCTGCACCGCTTCAACATCCCAGCTGCGCATGCCTTGCGGCAACAACACGATCTCGCGCAGATTCAGGCGCAGATATTCCGTGGCGACTTCCCGGTAGCCGGTGGCAATGAGCACATTCACCAGTATCTGCTCGATCGCCTCCTCCGTCAAGCGGCTCCCGCCTTCATTGCTGGAACGGATCTTCTCCTCAATGGTCAGCACCAGATTTTCCGGCAGCCAGGTTTCCTGGATGCCCTGTTGCTGAAAGGC
>JAQVUB010000089.1:4558-5812 GCA_028699735.1 Lentisphaeria bacterium
GCGAAGCGGACATAGGCCACATCGTCAAGCTCTTTCAAAGCCGCCATGGCCATCTCCCCAATCTGACGGGTCGATACTTCACTCTCGGGCAACAGAGCCAGGGCATTGGTAATGTCACCCACGATCTTATCAACAGTATCCTGACTGACCGAGCGCTTCCAGCAGGCCATATTGATGCCCGTGCGCAACTTCTCCGGGTTAAATTCTTCCCGGCGCCCATCATTTTTAACCACGGTGATATCGACCGGCAATACCGTCTCATAGGTGGTAAAGCGATAGTTGCAGTTGAGGCATTGACGCCTGCGCCGGGTGGTTTCCCCTTCGCGGGAGACTCTGGTTTCAATCACCTTGTCATCATTGCTCATGCATTTGGGACAGCGCATCTTGTTTTTCCTCAGCTTTGCATCCGTTTTTCACGGTAAATCCCGCATAACCCGTTCAATACCCACCGCACGGCCATTGGCCTCCACGGTGATGACTGCGCCATGCAGGCGGATACCGCGGTCAACAACCGTAAAGCGCGTCGGCATTCCGGTACGGAAACGGCTTAAAACCGGCTCCAGAGCCCGCCCCAGAATGGATTCGCGTGCACCGACCATTCCGACATCACATTGAAACGCAGTACCACCCGGAAAAATTTGCTGATCGGCCGTAGGCACATGGGTATGAGTCCCCAGAACCGCGCTGACCTTGCCATCGAGAAAACGCCCCATGGCAATCTTTTCACTGGTGGCCTCGCCGTGAAAATCGACGATGATCAGCGGTGTCTCCTTGCGCAATTCCGGAACGATGCGTTCAGCCGCCGCAAAGGGACAATCCGCCCCGGCAGCCATAAAAGTACGCCCGATCAATGACAAAACGGCAACCTTTTCGCCGGAAGGAGCGCTGAAAACACCCCAGCCGCAACCGGGTTGCTCCACAGGATAATTTGCCGGTCGCAACACATTGGGCAGGCTCTTGATTTCACCGGCAAATTCCTTCTGATCCCAGACATGATCTCCGGTCGTGAAAACATCAACCCGGCCTTCCAGCAATTCCTGCAGGCAATTCCGGGTCAGCCCATTGCCGCCAGCAATATTTTCCGCATTGGCAATACAAAAATCACAGGCATACTCCCGCCGTAATCCCGGCACGAGAGCCTGTACCGCCTCCCGCCCTCCCTTGCCGACAATATCTCCAATAAACAGTATCTTCATGAAAAATTCCTGACTCCGAATGACAAATAATGATAATATATATCAAAAACACCAGCTT
>JAQVUB010000089.1:5912-8413 GCA_028699735.1 Lentisphaeria bacterium
GGGAACGGGATATTACCGGGTGTAAGCAGATCTTTGTCCCAGTCCATATACCAGGGGAGTGCAAAGGTTGCGCAGGGGGCGGCCAGGAAATCAATGAGTTCCCTGGCTTCAACATGGCCCTCGATGAAGGCAATGTTAACATAATTAAGGTGCCGGTTGCAACCCTCAGACTTGCTGTTCCAGTCCAAATCCAGCTCCTCGATCAGATTTTCCCAGCAGTTTTTCCCATAAATGATGCACGGGTCTCCAGAATCAAACAGCAGGTATCCCTTGCTGGGCTGGTCGATGTGCGCATGCAGAGGTCCCCGGTTGCCCTGGGTGCCATCATAATTCCAGCCGTAATGACCATCGTACAGGTGAAAGCCCTCCAGTGTCGCTTCCGGAGCTTTCTGTGGACTGGCTGGGCAAACCAGCACAGAGGTGTCCTGATGGTAGGGGAAAGTCCATCGCGTCCAGTTGGTGCCGGGATGTTCATAAACGCCGCCGCCCGTAATGTAGGGGGCCAGACGTTCCCGGTTGTCGGTGGCATACATCAGAAACGCCAATCCGAGCTGTTTGAGATTGCTGACACAACTCACCTGCCCCGCCTTCGACCGCGCCTTCAGGGATACTGGCAGCAACATACTCGTTAAAATCAGAATAATACAAATGACAGTCAATAATTCAATCAATGTGAAATGCATTCGGATGGCAGACATAAGCACCTCCAGTTAATCCCCATCCATTTCTCTGTCCACTACCGAAAATATTGCCTCTGATTTCAAATGCAAATACATGTCCATCAGAAGCATAAGAATTCATATACAATCCTTGACTTGCATCAAAAATCCTAATTTTCATAAACCTTTTTTAACCACGAAAAGACACGAAAAAAATCATGGGAAGTCAGACGCAGCGAATGCAGTCAACGTCACTCCCATGATTTTTTTTCGTGCCTTTTCGTGTTTTTTCGTTGTTAAAAAAATTTAGACTTTCTGGATATCTTCGACGTCCTGGTCGGTCATCGCCGCCTTGTTTTCGAAACGGGTAAACGGCGGGAAAAAGAGGAGTTGTTGAACGCCGGTGGCACCATTGCGGTTTTTGGCGATAATCAGCTCGGCATCCAGTCCGGCCTCGTTATCTTCACCCTGGGAATATTGTTTATCGCGTTCACGATGCAACAGGGTCACCACGTCAGCGTCCTGCTCGATGGCTCCGGATTCGCGCAAATTGCTCAATTTCGGCTTTTCGCCCTGTTCTGCCTGCCGGTTCAGCTGTGCCAGAACGACAATCGGAATATGCAGTTCTTTGGCCAGTGCCTTCAATGCACCGGAAATTTTGGATACTTCATTTTCCCGGCTGGCATTTCTCCCGGCATCGGTATGGATCAGCTGCAGATAATCGACAAAGATCACGCCGACATTTTCGCGGCTTTTCATGCGTCTGGCCTTGGCTCGCAATTCGAGAATATCAATAGCGCCGGTATCATCGATGACCATTCTGGAATTTCTCAAACGGGTGGCCGCCTCCTTGATATTATTGATCACCCAGCGGGGGGGTACCTTGTTGATAAAACGGCTCACACTCACTTTGGCTTCACTGCAAATCAGACGCTGCACGAGCTGCTGAGCGGGCATTTCAAGGCTGAAAATCCCTACCGGGACCGGTGTGCCGCCCAACGCAATATTAGCGGCAATATTCAAGGCCAAAGCGGTTTTGCCGATCGAAGGCCGTGCTGCAAGCACAAACAGTTCACCGGGGCGCAGCCCGGTAATCGCACGATCCAGCTGGTTGAAGCCGGTCTTCAAACCCATCACTTCACTTTCGCCACTGAATAACTTGTTCAAATACTCGACCGCATTGACGACCAATGGCTGGATCAACTGCAAATCCTTGCTCTCATTCATCTGCGTGACTTCAAAAATCTTCGCTTCAATCTGATCCAGCAAATCCTTCACATTGTCATCGGCATCATAACATTTCATGATCGCTTCCGAACAATTGCTGATAATGCGGCGCAAAATTGCATTCTGCTTGACAATATCGACATAATACTCGATATTGGCCGCCGTCGGCACGCAGTCTGACAGCATGGCCAGATAACTGGGCCCGCCAATTTCTTCCAGACGGGCACTCTTCTGCAGATGATCTGTCAAGACCACGACATCCAGAGCGGCCTCTCCTTTGCCGGCACTCAGCTCCATCATGGCATTAAAAACCGTCTGATGTGCCGGACGGTAAAAGGCGCCTTCAAAACGCAATGCCGAAAAGGCCGCTGCTGCCGCTGAGGGCTCGAGCATCATGGCTCCAAGGACAGCCTTTTCGGCCTCCTCATTATGTGGCTTAGCACGATCCAGATTGAGTAAAGCTACCTTTTCGCCTGTCTTGCCGCCTGCGTCCATATTTCTTCTTCCATATTTTTGCCGTTGTTCCAATATCGATCCCGTTCCAGTAAAAATGAAACAAAGACAATGTAAGCCAAAAAAAAAGCTGCGCAACAGGGCGCAGCTTCTTTTTTCCGT
>JAQVUB010000090.1 GCA_028699735.1 Lentisphaeria bacterium
TGCGTCCGCGTTTGCCGAGGCTTTCCTGGCAGCGGCTGATGACTTGCTGCAAGGCCGGCATTTCCTCGAAAGGTATCTTTTCCTTGATGCGGACACTTTCGAGGCGTTGGGGATATTCCTGCATGCAGTCGGCCAATTCGGCGAGGCTTTTTCCGTAATTCTGCATTTGTTTGAGGACATGGAGCGCGGTGATGATGCCGTCGCCGGTGGTGACATAGTCCATGAAGATGATGTGGCCGGATTGTTCGCCGCCGAGGTTGTAACCATTTTCGCGCATATTCTCAATGACATAGCGGTCTCCGACATCGGTGGTGACGGTGCGGATGCCGGCTTCCTCCATCGCCTTGTGCAGCCCCAGGTTGCTCATGCTGGTCAGCACCAGAGTATCTTTTTCAAGGCGTTTACGCCGGTGCATATCCAGTGCGCACATGCCCAGGATGCGGTCGCCGTTGACGACTTGCCCGGTGGCATCGAGGAAAATAACGCGGTCGGCATCCCCATCCAGGGTGATGCCGGCATCTGCTTTGTTGCTGAGAACGGCCTCCCGGATGGCTTCCGGATGCATGGCTCCGCATCCGGCATTGATATTCAAGCCGTTGGGGCTGATGCCGGTGGTGATGACTTCCGCGCCCAGTTCCCTGAAAATCAACGGAGCCATCGAATAGGCCGCGCCATTGGCGCAATCCAAAACCAGTTTCAGCCCGCGCAGGCTGCGGTTGCGTACACTGGCCTTGGCAAATTCAATGTAACGTCCCCGCGCATCGTCAATGCGGTAGGCTCTCCCGATCGGATCCGCAACGCCGTCCGGATTCGGGACATTTCCGCGGAAGACGTATTCTTCGATTTGGGCTTCGATGGCGTCGGGCAGTTTGAAGCCATCCGCATCGAAGATTTTGATTCCATTGTCATCGGCGGGGTTATGGGAGGCGGTGATCATGATTCCGCAGGAGGCATTGAAGGATTTGGTCAGGTGTGCCAGGGCGGGGGTAGGCATCGGGCCGACGGCCATGGTGTCCATGCCTTTGCTGAGCAGTCCGCCGATCATAGCTGCTTCGAGCATGTAACAGGACAGGCGAGTGTCTTTGCCGACAACGGCTTTCTTCTCACCGCGCCCGGAGGCCTGGAATACATGTGCGATCGCTTTGCCCAGCAATAATGCAATTTCAGGCGTAATCGGATAAAGGTTGGCCCGACCGCGTACCCCATCGGTGCCAAAAAGTTTGTTGTTCATGTTATCTTTTCCTTTTGCTAAGATTTACAGGGGGCAGGGGGCAGGGTGGGTCGACCCGTCCGACCCGTCTGACCTACCTGCCTCCTGCACCCTGTCCCCTGCACCCTGTCAGGTCTGCTGCCATTTTTTGCCAGGCAGCTACCAGGATTTCGCCGGTATTGGCTGCGAAGGGGTTGGAGCGGGGGGTTGTCTCATAACCGCCACGTCCGTAATTCCAGGTGTTAGGAATATAGCCCCCGTTGACTTTCGCCCCGCCAGTGCCATTAGCCAGGGCGGCGATCAGGCAGAGATGCTCCGGAAAACAACTTTTGCGTACTCGCAATCCGTGTTCAGTAAAGGGTTCCGAGGGCATGCTGGCAAGAAACAGATTACCCATTTCAAAACCCGTCAACAGAAATTTCCGCGATTCCTTGTCATCGAGCATCTCGAGCAGACGGGCGGCAAAGTACTTCAGCGCAAAGGGAGTCTTGCGAGCCAGGTCTTCAGAAGTCAAATCCTGCGCACTGTCACGGCTGATCGATATTTCCGGATAACGTTCAATGACGGCTCTGGCTTCAGCAATTTCGCTTTCGGTGAGTTGGCGGGCTCCTGCAGAGACTGTGCTGTGGCAGGCGCGGATTTTGTCAAAGGGGATCGGTTTGCGGTCATTCAGTGCTTTTTCGATGGTTTCGGCGTAGCCGTTGCCGATGCGTTCGGCTTCTGCATAGCAGGTCTGATTGCTTTTGCTGTTGACATCAAAGTGGTTGATATTACCCTGGCAGCCGATCAGCGGCATCAGCATGGCACCGGGTGCCAGTTTTGCCTCGATCTTGCGCCGCAGGAATCCCGCCCAGTCACTCGAGACCCCGCAACCGCCGATGGTGTCAGTATGGTTGACAATACTGGGAACCACGACAAAGGGCTGACCGTCTTTCTCAATGACCATCATCGGGATCTCCGGGTCAATTTCTCCCTCCGGGCGGGCGATATCCGGGTTGCCTTTGCCGGGATTGGTCACCACGGTGCCGTCTTTCATCCAATAACGCCGGTTGAAAATGAAGCGGGCATCGCGGGTCAGCGTGCCGCAAAGCGAACCTTCCTGCAGGTTGTTCAGAGCCTGTTTCAAGGCCGCAACGGTTTTCGTTGCTGCCAGCGGATAATATTCCTTTGAGGAGCCCTGGTTGCTCAGGCGGACTTCCGGGGCGGTATGCGAATGAGTCGCACACAGGATCAGATTGCCGGGGGTGAAGGTCTTGCCGAATTCCTGCTGAATGGCATCAAGGATAAAGTCATACAGAGTTGTGGGAACAGTTACCAGATCATATTGAATCAGGGCGACGCGCTGACCCCCTTTTTCCATGACCAGTACGCGCACTTCCAGATCATCCAGAATGCGATCCCACATCCGGACGTTGAAATAACCGGCCAGCGACACCGGCATGTCCGGATTCGTGCATGCGCGGCCAAGACCAAAGATAATTTGCGAATTCTTCATCTGAAACTCCTCTGAAACTGCAAGGGGGAGGGATTCTTTTCGAACAACGAAATACACAAAAAAACACGAAAAAATTTCATCGGAATCAGCTGATTTCCAATGCGACATTGGACTGCTGCAGCTGCTGATTGCGAAGCGCTTCCACCAACGAAACAATTTTTTTCAGGGTCAAGGGCTTCAAGATCACTCCGGAAAAATCCTGCATGCTGAAATTCTGATGATTTTCAATATCTGCGGTAACGGCAATAATCGGAATGTCCTCCCGTCCGGCAATTTTTTTTGCTTCCACGGCGAATTCGGCACCATTCATTTCCGGCATCCACATATCCGTGAGGATCAGATCAAAACTTTTCTGTTGCAGGATATCCAGTGCTTGTGTTGCGGAGGTCACTGCGGTTACCTGCACCTGGCACTTTTTCAACATGGCCGAGAGCACTTTCAGATTCATTTCCACGTCATCAATAATCAGGAAAGACAGGTTATTCCTGTCTGAGATGACGGCGGAAATTTCCGGCTGGCGATTGGCTTCTTCCTGCTCGACGCTGTAGGCGACATTCGGGATGTCAACGGTGAAGCGGGAACCTTCCCCGGGCTCACTTTCCACCGATATGCTTCCACCCATCTTTTTCACCAGCCGGCTGGAAATAGCCAGTCCCAAACCGGTTCCGGGAGCAGATGTGCCATTGCCGCGGGACTTGACAAGTTGAACAAAGGGGGTGAAGAGCTTTTCCTGATCCTCCAGTGATATGCCAGAGCCTGTGTCGCTGACGCTGAATTCGAGGGTTCCCGTACTTTCATTATCGCAGGTGAAATGTGCTTCCAGGCTGATGCTTCCGCGTTCTGTGAATTTGACGGCATTACCCATCAGATTCAGCAGTACCTGCCGCAGACGAAGCTGATCTACAAAAAGATAGGGCATCGATGATAACTGCTGTCTGATCGCAATCTCTTTCTGATCACCAGGCAGACGGAACAGGGAACAAATCTCCTTGCAGAGGGCTGTAAAATCCGTCTTAGCCACAACAATCTGCATCTGACCCGCTTCGATTTTGGAAAGATCCAGGATGTCATTGATCAGTTGCAGCAGGGCATTGCCTGCGTAATGGATCGACTGCAGGTATTCCTTCTGCTCGTGCTCATCCAGCTTTTTCTGCTGCAGAAGTTCACTGTAACCGATGACGACATTCAAGGGAGTGCGGATTTCATGACTCATTGTGGCCAGGAAGAAGCTCTTCGTACGATCCGCCTCGAGGGCAGCCTTCATGGCCATTTCCTGCTGCCGTTTCCCTTCATTGATATCCGTGATATTGACCGCACACTCGACGATGTTGATCAGTTTGCCGGCAGCATCGATGACTGGCTCAGCAGTTACCAGAAAATCGAAGTGATTGACGCGGGTTTCGCGTGAAGAGGGCTGCCCCGTTTGGATGACCTGGT
Source organism: Lentisphaeria bacterium (assembly GCA_028699735.1). GTDB lineage: Bacteria > Verrucomicrobiota > Lentisphaeria > Oligosphaerales > Oligosphaeraceae > JAQVUB01. The sequence goes on from JAQVUB010000090.1 coordinate 4,143, forward strand.
TCAATGGACGCAGAGAAGGCGGGACGCTTTCGTCAAAAAGCACATTTTCGGCCTGTTCAAGGGCTAGGATTTCGCGGATGCCGAAGTACCGGCTGACGGCTGTATTGACCCGAAGCAAAACCCCGTCGGCGTCATACAGCCAGATGGGAATCTGGATGTTGTTGAGAATCAGTTTCTTTTCCAGATCGGCCTGGCGGATGGCCGTATGCTGCTTGTTTTGGATGTGGGCCAGAGCAATGATCTTGCAACTCGAGCGGATGATGTTTTCATCGATCTCCGAAAAAAGCCTTTGTTCTTTCAGGAAGGCAATGGTCAACACTCCCCATAAGATGCCATGTACCATGATCGGGGCGGCAATCAGGGATTTGACGGCCATTCCGTCGGGGAGATCCGGGAAGGGAGCCTGGCTGCAGTCTGGTATGCTTAACAGGGAATCCTGCTCAAAGAGATCCTGCACCTGCGGATAAAATGAGCGAATGGGCTTGGATTCCTGGCTCCAGGCTTCCTGCAGTTCCGGCGCAGTCCAGCAGTGATCCAGCTCAAAAATGCGGGTTTCGAAATTAAAATGCCCGATCGAGATACGGTCACAGCCAAATTGCTGTGTCAAGGCAGAAAAAATGCGCTCGATATTGCGGTTGAAATCTGCTTCCACTACGATTTGGCTGAGGCAGTTGTTGAGAATCCGTTCACTTTCGACATAATTATTCAACTGTGCGATCAGTTTTTTCTGTTCGAGTTCCAGTTGTTCTTTTTGGTCGCGTTGCTGATACTGTTCAGTGACATCCCGGAAGACCAGAACGGTGCCGGTAATCTTGCCATTGTCATCAAAGACAGGGGCAGCGCTGTCGGCAATGTGATGGCGTTCACCATTGCGCGAGATCAAATCCGTATGGTTGGCCAGTTCGACGACTTTGCGCGTACGCAGGACTTCATCGACCGGAGATGGAACCGGTTTTCCATCCTTGTAACTGACGATATTGAAGATTTCCTGCAAGGGTTTCCCGATACAGTCCCGCTCAAACCATCCGGTCAGTGAAGAGGCGACATTATTCATGATGGTCACTCGCCCAAGCGGGTCGGTCACCACGACGGCATCCCCGATTGATTTGAGGGTCTGCAGGAAGCGTTCAGCGTTGTCCTGGGCTTCGCGGCGGGATTGCTGCAGTTCACTTGTATTCTGAGAAACCCAGATGACCGTTTCACGTCCAAACAGGTGAGTGGGCAGTTTGCTGAAAGAAGCCGTTCGCCAGGTGCCCCGAAAGAAAAAATTAAAGCTTTGAGGCTGAGCTGTGCGGATGGTTTTCCGGATGGCGTTTATCAGCATTTCGAGATCGATGTCGTGCAGATCATTGATATGATCGAGGTGGTATTTGCGTTCATCAAGCAGTTCCCGGTTTCCTAGTTCGCTGAGCAGAATATTTCCGTCCTCGTCGGCAACAAAATATCGCACTGGCAGATGTGCAAAAATGGCGTCATGGCGGCGTTTGCTTTGCCAACGCCAGGCAACGATCAGAACCACAATGGTGCCCAGCAACAGAAGAAAAATCAGGCTGCCGCCGAAAAGGAGGATTTCTTTTTGCCGGGCCATCCAGAAGCTGGGTGGCCGGTTGCGAAACAAGGCATTGACGGGAATCCGGCCAGGGGAAATCTGGTTTTTTTCAAGCAAATTCCAGTTGAGAATAACCTGGTTTTCAATTTGTTCAACAGGCATCAGGGCGGCATCCTTGCCGGCCAACAGCGATAACAAAAGATCAGCTGCCCGGCGCCCGGTTTCCTCTTCACTTGTGACATAGCCACCGACGACTCCATAAGGCAACAGGGCTTCCCGCATGACTAAAACCGGGGCAGGGCTCGAACGGCAAATTTCGGAAAAAAAGTCGGCGGGAACCGGAGAATGGAGATCGGGTTGCCTGACCCAACCGTAATAGAGAACGACAGAATGCTGATCCAGAGCGGCAAGATATTCCAGTAGAGCGGAGTCGGAAATGGTAGACGGATTCAGCGGAATCAGTTTTGCACCCGGCGAAAGGCTGCTGATATCCGGAAGAGATTGCAGAATCTTTTGTGATTCCCGGGAATGATCCAGCAATAGGAGAATTTTTCTGGCGCGGGGAAACAAACGCAGGCACAGGTAAATATTTTCGGTGATTTCAGGACTGCTGAAAATGGCTGTCTGATTGGGGTGTTGTTTACGCAGGGACTTATCCCAATGTTCCGGTGCGCAAAAAAGAATAGGCGTATTTGGGTGCACTCGGTGGAGATGATTTTGCAGCAGATTTCCAGCTAGTGCGTTGAAGGTGACCACTGCACTGTACTGTCCTTCCTGCAATGCCGGCAGATACAGCTCCAGTTTTTTTTGCCAGCTGGCCGGGTCGGGGTCCCATTGCCCGTCAAGTTCGAGGTGTTCGAGTGCATACGGGGCTTTGGAAAAGCTCATGACTTTCAGAAAACCGGGCAGCAGATTATAGCTTTGCACATGCCAGATGTTATACGAATGAATCAGCAGAACTCGTTTTGTGCCAGAATGATAGACCAGAGGAACCGCTTGCGCTGCGCCGGCAGAGAAACAGCACAAAAGCAGAATCAAAAGGTTTCTTCTGAAAAAAAATGTATAAAAACGGGATGTCATTGGTGGTTAACAGTTACAGACTGGTGTAATCAAACAACAAAAAATGAAAATCCCTGAGAATTTTTTGGGGGGGACAAACAGGCGTGTCAAATATCAGTAGTCTGCAGAACGTTATTAACAAAATGTTCCCCGTGTGGAAAGCAAAATGGGCAATCTTAAAAAAGTAATATCTCTTTCCTGTTTTTCCAGTTGCTTCTCACGTGCCCGTAATGCGTCCGTGAAACCGGGTGACGGTGGTATTTTTTTACAACAAAAGACACAAAATGACCCGAAAAAATTTCATGGAGAGTACGACGCATGCTAGCAGTCAACGCCGCTTCCATGAAATTTTTTCGGGTCGTTTCGTGCTTTTCGTTGTTCAAAAAGAATCCCTCCGTTACCAGCTTTACTGAAGGATTACCACGTGCCCCCCTTTTTAAGTCGATTATCATCTTTCATGAATTGCACAAATTCAGTCAGGGATATATATTAAAAAAATTGCCGTATTTGGATGTTTTTTCTCTGGTATGCCGGGGAAGAGATTGTTAGAAGCACTTGCAAATCAAGGAGACTGGACAGATGATCAAAGTTGGTATTAATGGTTTTGGCCGTATTGGCCGTATGGTTTTTCGCGCGGCTGTTGAGAATTTTGGCAGCGACATTGAGGTTGTTGCGATCAACGACCTGCTCGAGCCGGATTATCTGGCCTACATGCTGAAATATGATTCCGTTCATGGTCGTTTTGACGGTGATGTCAAAGTGGATGGTGCGAAGATGATCGTCAACGGCAAGGCTATTCGCCTGACTGCTGAAAAAGATCCTGCCAATCTGAAGTGGAATGAAGTTGGCGTGGATGTGGTTGTCGAGTCCACTGGTTTCTTCCTGACCGATGAAACTGCGCGTAAGCATATCACTGCCGGTGCGAAAAAGGTTATTCTTTCTGCTCCGTCGAAGGATGACACTCCAATGTTTGTTTATGGTGTCAACGATAAGTCCTACAAGGGCCAGGACATCATTTCCAATGCCTCCTGCACGACCAACTGCCTGGCTCCGATCGCAAAAGTCCTCAATGACAATTTCGGCATCAAGCGCGGTTTGATGACCACCGTCCATGCCACCACTGCAACCCAGAAGACGGTTGACGGCCCCTCGAATAAAGACTGGCGCGGCGGACGAGGCATCCTGGAGAACATCATTCCCTCGAGCACGGGTGCTGCCAAGGCTGTTGGCAAAGTTCTGCCGGTTCTGAAGGGCAAACTGACCGGTATGTCGATGCGCGTTCCGACCTCTGATGTCTCGGTTGTCGATCTGACCGTCGAGCTTGAAAAAGAAACCGATTACGCAGACATCTGCGCTGCCATGAAGGCTGCCGCTGCAGGCGAACTCAAGGGCATCCTCGGTTACACTGAGGACAAAGTTGTTTCAACCGATTTCCGCGGGGATCCCCGTACCTCCATCTTCGACAAAGATGCCGGCATTCAGCTCGACAAGACCTTTGTCAAAGTCGTCAGCTGGTATGACAATGAATGGGGTTACTCCAATAAAGTCCTGGAAATGGTTCGCGTCATCGCACGCTGACAGACCCCCTGATCAGAACATAAA
>JAQVUB010000091.1 GCA_028699735.1 Lentisphaeria bacterium
ATCTGGAACTCTGCGGCACCTTCTGTTCAGACCGTTCCGTCCTGGAATCCATGCAGGCGCTGGGAAACCGCCGCTTCGTTTTCGGTTCTGATACCGGTGCCCACAACCAGTCTTACGAACTGGCCGCTTTCCTCTCGATCCCACTGCCTGATCAGCAACTCATTCCCGTCCTCGGCCAAAACTTCGCCGAAATCCTCAAAGATCGCATATAAACCGTTTTTTTAACAACGAAAAAACACGAAATACACGAATTCTTTTTCGCATATTTCGTGTTTTTTGTTGTTTAAAAACAGCTTCTTGTTGTTTACAGTTCGAGCATATTTTTGTAGGTTTCGATTTCGCTTAGGGCGCTGTTGACTTGGCGGACTTTCCACTCGAGGTGCCACTTGTCGCAAACATATTCCATGCTGGGTTCCCAGCCCAGGCGGGAATCGAGTTCGACCGCCGGAATTGCTTCCTGAGCATTCCGGATTTCCTTTGCGGCAAGGTCTCTGAGCTGTTCGAGAATGGCCAGCATCTCGTCCTTGTCGCCGGAAGCCTGCAATTTGGTATTCAGCAGCCACCACTGCTTGACATGCAGCGTGGTCAGGATGGAATGCAGGATATATTCCCCGAGAGCGACCAGTCGCTGGGCTTCAGTACGTTTGCGTTCCGGCGTCAGCTTCAGTGCCTCCTGAGCCGCCTGCAAGCCCTGTTGCCAAAGTTTGTGCATCTGCTCAAGCTGCCGGATGTCTTTGGGATAACGCAGGGGCCCCGGGCTCTGATTCTCATTTTCATAAGGCTGATACAGGGTCTTCACGATCCGGTGCCCAAAGTGGGCATGCGGCGCTGTGGGGAACTGGATCTCCTTTGTGCCCATGGTACGAGTGAGATTCGGCTGAAAAATCAAAGGATAAGCTGATCCGACACGCCAGGGACCATATTGATCCTCATTCGAGGCGACATAGAAATCCATCGCCTGGCTCCAGTAGCGCCAGGCGGAAAGCACGTGCGGCGCAGCTTCCCGCCCATAATCCCGAACGGCGACTTTTTCGAGGACTGCCTCGAGGTCTTCTTCACGGGGTGACCAGGCATTGGCTTTGCGGATATCAATGACCATATTCGGCCACCAGCCATAGTGATGCGTCTCATAATGCTCATCCAGACCCCAGTTTTCCAGAGCGGCATTGAGGTGCTTGAAGCGCTCGATCCAGCGGTAGGGCGTCGGGACATAGGGTGCCGCGCCAAAATCCCAGGTCGAGCCAACCGTATTGCTGGTCGAACATAGCTGCAAACCTAATTCATGAGCAATCGAACACTCACTGGTAAAATACTCCCCCGGCTCGGTTGCCAGAATCGAGTAATCCATGATCGGACAGCTCAGGTTACCAACCCGATGCTGCTTGAAGATCTCAAAAGTCACCTGAACCGTCATGTCCTTCGGCAAAGCAGCCAGAAGTTTCCGACGCAAATCCGCAGAAACATAGCCCCAGTTGTAGGTGTTGAGAACGATTTCGGCATCAGGCTTCACTTTGCGGATGGCGCGGTGGATGCATTTCAGATAGGCCGGATAATCTTCGCAGGGCCACCAGCCCGGGCTCGGACGCGTGTCCGGAATGCCGTCGGACACGCTGTCCCGCCAGCGTTTGCCGGTGGTGGCGGGGTCTTTGCTGGGGAATTCCAGAGATTCGCCGCACAATTTGATGCCGACGGCCTTGGGATAGCGCCGGAATAATTCACCATAGACGGAATCGAAGAATTGTTCCGCATCCGGTTCATCCGGGTGCTTATAACTGGGCAAATAATTGTAAAGGAAGGTATCCAGACCGTATTCAGCAGCGCGGTCAATCAGCTCATTGATATTGCAGTAGCCCCGGGTTGTACGGTCAAAATCCTTGACAAAGATTTCGATCGTATTGAAACCGGCATGCGTGATCGCTGACAGCTGCCAGTCCGGAAAATCATCAATGCCGCTGCCGGAATGCGTCCGCCGCACCCGGATCAGGGGTTTATGCAGCTGGGAACCCAATGGCAAGAAGGGAGCTTCCCGGAAATTCATGACATCTTCAAGATAAACGATCGCGCTCCATAGTCCTTGCAAATCCGCCGTGCTCAGGATAATCCCGTCCGCTTTCACCTCGATATGAAAACTTCCCCGGGGGGCATCCAGCGCCTGCTGCTGAAAGACGATACGTGAGCCGGATAACCCATCTGCTACGGCTATTCTTACCGGCACCCGCATGCTGATCTGCAGGTATTCCTGAAAATCCAGGACGGCTTTTTCGCCGCCGCAAGCGAAGCCGCTTCCCAAGGCCAGGAGCCAGTCTTTGTTAAGGGCGACTTCATTGGCCGCCGGTACCGCTTGAAAATCCCGCCGGTTGGGGCGGTGAATCTCCCGCATACGCTTCAGAAAATCGTAATTGTGCTCACTCATTTATTCAGATTCCTCCTCGCAATTGAAGAAAAAGTTCGTGTCTTTTTGTGTTTTTTCGTTGTTAAAAAACGCAGCGGGTTTATTTCGCGTAATCGACGGAGCGGGTTTCGCGGATGACGGACACCCTGATTTGCCCCGGATAGCGCATTTCCTTCTCGATGCGTTCGGCCATTTCACGTGCCATGACCGCCGCTGCATTTTCGTTGATTTTTTCCGGCTGGACAATGACCCGCAGTTCACGGCCGGCCTGAATGGCAAAACAGTTCTCCACACCCTCAAAGGCATTGCCGATCGTTTCAAGCTGTTCGAGCCGCCTCAAATACAGCTCTGTCGTCTCGGAACGCGCCCCCGGTCGGCTGGCGCTCAAAGCATCGCAAATTTGCACCAGGACAGCCATCAGACTGGTTTTCTCAGTATCTTCATGATGTGCCGCTACCGCATTGATCACGTCTTCCTCCTCGCCGGCACGTTTCAGCAGATCCGCCCCAATCAGGGCATGCGAACCTTCCACTTCATGATCAACGGCTTTGCCGATATCATGCAGCAACCCCGCCCTGCGCGCTTTGCGCTCATCCAGACCAATCTGTGCCGCAATCCCCCCCATCATACTGGCCACTTCGATGGAATGCATCAGCACATTCTGCGAATAGCTGTAGCGGTACTTCAAACGCCCCAACAGTGAAATGATGTTGGGACGCAACCGGGTAATACCCAGTTTCTCAACCGTCTCCTGACCGGCTTTCTGTATCTCGTTCTCGATCTCTTTACGTACCTTGTTGACTATTTCTTCAACCCTGGCCGGATGGATACGCCCGTCCGATACCAGGCGTTCCATGGTAATCCGGGCAATTTCGCGGCGAACCGGGTCAAAGCAGGAAATGACCACTGCTTCCGGCGTATCATCGATGAGGATATTACAGCCTGTGGCCGCCTCGATGGTACGGATATTACGCCCTTCCCTGCCGATAATACGCCCTTTCATATCTTCATTAGGCAGGGGTACCGTCGAGGTCGTGCGTTCATAAGCGACATCCCCGGAATAGCGCTGCATCGCGGCAACCATGATCTCCTGACCATCCTGCATCAGACGCTGTTTGTTCTCCTCCTGATATCGCCGGATCAGCGTACCGCGCTCGTTCTCCAAGGACTCTTCGAGCCGGGTCAGCAGGATTTGCTTGGCTTCATCCTGTGACAGGCTGGCAACCCTTTCCAACTCGATGATCTGCTGGCTGATTTTTGCCTTCAGATCATCCTGCTTCAGCCGCAGCTCTTCCTTCTGCTGTTTGATTTCCTGATCGCGTTTGTCCAGTTCATTCAAACGACTGTCAAGCTGCTCGAGCTTCTTGTCGACATTGTCCTCTTTTGTTTGAAGACGATCCTCGGCCTTCTGCAATTCCCGCTTGCGCTGCTTGTAAGTTTCCTCAAATTCATCTTTGGCGGCAAGCACCTCTTCTTTGGCCTTGATCCGGGCCTCTTTCAGCACGACATCGCCTTCCAGACGGGCATTTTTGCGCTGCTGTTCGGCTTCCTCCCGGGCCTGATTCAAAATCTTCTGCGCTTCCTGACGGGCGGTATCCAGATTACCGGCATTGCGATATTGCGCCCGGTTCTGCAGCCACATCCAGACGATGATCACCGCCAGCATGACAATGATCACAATGACATACGGCAACTCCGTATTACCAAGGTTTCCCAAATGAATCCATTGCATCAACTCTGACATTCTTAGAATTCCTTTCCTGATTTACCTGCCCGGTTCCGGTCGTTGCCGGTGAGCAGGATGGGGTGTGTCAGTGGCCAGGCTTATCGAGCGAGCTCTTCCGCCTTCTGCTGGCACTTCATGATGCGTGTTTCAGTAATGATGTGCTGCATTTTCACATCATGCTTTTGCACCGGTATTTCAGCCAGCAGCTGGCAGTCCAGACAAACCCCGATCTTCAAACCGGAGGAAGGAGCCAGCAGACGGTCATAATATCCGGCGCCACGACCGAGGCGGGCGCCGTCCGGGCTGAATGCCAGCCCCGGCACCAGCCAGGCAGCCGGAACATGACCGGAAAGAATAACTTTGGATAACTGTGGGGCTGGCTCAAGAATACCGTAGTGCCCGCGCACCGTGTCCCGCTCCAGATCCGTGACTGCCGCCAATTCATAACAGCCGGCAGTCGAATCATAGCGTGGCAGCAGCAAACAGCGCCCGTCACCCAACCAGTCCTGAAATAACGGCCTCAAATCCGGCTCATGACCCAGAGCCAGAAAGCCCGCCAGCGTACGAACTGCCCATAATTCCTGAAAATTACGCAGATTCGTCAACAGATCTTCCGATACATACGGCTGATTTATTCCCAAGGCCGCCAGTTTTTTTTTGATCTGCCGACGCAGTTCGCTTTTGCTTTTCATGTGAATGGCTGCTTAACGTCCTGTAGCCCTGAAGGATCATACCGGAAACCCGATCCTCTCTTCAGCAACTGCACTAACGGTTTGCACTTGACCAGTTCTGCAGTCACCCGGAGCCGCTTCTTCCCTGAAACAACCCAGATGTGCAAATCTATATGAAGAACATCTCACGCAAAAGATGTTCAATTAAATACAGTAGATTGATTTGCCCAAGTTTCAACTTGCTCAATGGACAAATCTGCGACAATATCGGAAAAAAGTTGAGGAACACGGACGGAACACGCACGGGACACGGACGGAACACGCACGGAACTTGGGGTGGGCTGGCGTCCACAACCTATTTTTTAACAACGAAAAAACACAAAAAGACACGAAAATTTTTAAAGGTTGTTGCGTTGCGGTAAGAGATCGCTGTGCAAAATTTCATGCTCGTACCATCAACCATATGTGGTCACTTCCCTCCTTGTCAACATGTGTCGGAGGGAATATGGAGCGCCGGTGTCTCGCCGGCTCCCCTTGGTCCGTGCAAGCTTGTGTGGACCTTTCCCTCCTCGGCGTCTCCGCCGGTATCGTGTTTCGCTTTCATCACATCAAAACCCTAAAAAAATCTCAAAAATGAGAAAGTGTCTCATGGCTAGAAACTTGCGTGTGCTGTTTTAAAAAATCTTTCTCAAAAAAAGAGAATTGGGGCGATAGTAGTACGGACGGCTTTTTGGGGTTCTGTGGTGGCGCATACTTGCGCCACATCCCGGTCATCCCTTCCCAGTCATGGCTCACGAGGAATTGAGTTTTATGAAAGAGGCAGTAAATTAAATAAAAGTCTTTCCTTGTCTGCCTATTTTGTCGCTTTATCTTTATATCTCATGTCAGCATTTACTCTGATTTCCCTGTTACTTGGCCTGCTGTCCCTTTTTTATACGTATTTATTTGCCGTGGCCAGCCGGCGGAACGCTCCTTGGTACCGATCGTTTCCGCGGTTGAAATGGCCGGGGATGATACTGGGAACCGTCTGCCTGATCTGGTCTGCCTGGCATGCCTGCATTATGCTCGAGGGAGATTTGCAGCGTTTCCATATCTGGGTGAAACTGCTGGTGCCCTTGGCCGTTGTGCTTTGTTATTTTTTCCTCGACTATCTGAATGCACGCGCACTGGGCGGTTTTATGATCCTGGCCGTCAATTATTTGTTGCATGCCGCCTTTGTGCATGCTGTTCCCGGACGCGCCTTCTACTCGATCATTTGCCTGATCCTGGGTACCCTCGGACTTTTCCTGGTGGGCACTCCCTGGCGCCTGCGCCAGCTGCTCGAACGCGCTGCCGCCAATACCCGTTGGGCAACCGGACTGGGCATTGCTTTTGCCATTTGCGCAGCAAGCCTGCTCATTCAGCCGTTTTTAAACTAAGAACAAATCCATAAAGGACACAGCAGACAGCACATGACAACATCCTGCCTGAAAAGACGTTTCATCCTGGGAGCCAGACTGTTTCTGTTGCCATTGCTGCTGGCCATGTTTGCCGGTTGCGGCAGCCGTGAGGAACATGCGCCGGCTCTGATCCTGCTTCGTTCTGGCGCCAAGCAGATCGGCCTGCCAGGTACAGACAGCAAAGACGATCTTGTACTCGAGGTCGTCGGCCCCTTGCGGAGGATTGGCCTGAGCAATCAGAAGCGTCGCCATCCGGTCGCCAATGTCCCGGTGCGCATCGAACCACTGGATCCCAATACCGGCTCCCTAGCGCTTAATCCCGAGGGGAAAACCGACGTAGCGGGCACTTTTCGCAGCAAGCTTCGTTTCGGCAATACAATCGGAGATCAGTATTTCCGCATCTCCTGCCCGGATGTCGATAATGTAGAACCGGTCATTTTTTATCTGATCTGTGGTGTGGATGTGCGCGGGGACAACCAGCAGACGATGGCCGGCGACGAAATGCCGGAACCCATCCAGATCCAGATTGGCGGCCAGGAAAATCCTCAAGCCGGGGTGCCGGTTTTTTTCAAGTTGATTTCCGACTCTGATAAAGCCCGTCTGAGTACCAGCAGAGTATTGACCAATGCCAAGGGCGTTGCCACCACCCGGCTGCAGACAAAAAAGGGATTCACCGGAAAGCATGAAATTCTCGCTGAGATCGGGGATCGTGAGCATTCCGGCATGTATCAGTTCCGGGCTATTCCAATCACCGCGATGTCTTTGAGCTGGACAAAACTGGCCATCCAGGTATTCGGCGGTCTGGCTCTGTTCATCTATGGCATGACCCTGATGAGTGATGGACTGCAGCTGATGGCCGGCAACCGACTGAAAAATATTCTGCAGATGTTTACTGGCAACCGGATTTCCGCGGTGCTGGCTGGTCTTGGCATCACCGCTCTGATCCAGTCCTCGAGCGCCTGTACGGTTATGGTCGTTGGTTTCGTCAATGCTGAGCTGCTCAATCTGACGCAGGCAATCGGGGTCATCTTCGGCGCAGCCATCGGGACAACGGTCACCGCGCAGATGGTTTCTTTCAAACTCGAAGTCCTGGCTATGCCGGCCATCTGCGTCGGCGTCATTTCCCTGCTGGCCGCCAAAAAAAGCAACAGTCGCGGCATTGCCTATACCGTTCTCGGTTTCGGACTGCTGTTCTTCGGCATGATGCTGATGTCCGACGAAATGAAGGCGATTGCAGATTTCCCGAGTTTCAAAGCCGCCTTTCAGCATTTTGACTGCACACCGGAAGCGGGTTCGGGCTTGCCGATTCTCCCGGTACTGGGTGCGATTCTGGTTGGCACGATCATGACCATGATTGTTCAAAGCAGTTCAGCCACGGTCGGTCTGACCATTGCCTTGGCGCAGAGCGGCCTGCTGAATTTTTACACGGCGGTGCCGCTGATTTTGGGCGACAACATTGGCACCACGATCACCGGGCTGCTGGCATCTCTGAATGCCAACCGCACCGCCAAGCAGGCCGCCGTCGCAGCCACCATCTTCAAAACTCTGGGTGTCATCATCATGGTGGCTTTGTTTTACGTTCCCTGGAACGGCAAACCATGCTTCCTGTACCTGATTAATCTGATCACTACAGGCGATGTTTTTGCCGAGTATCCCGAAAATATAGGTCGACATCTGGCCAGTGCGCATACGGTTTTCAATGTCATCAATGTTCTGATCTTTCTGCCCTTTGTCGGCTTTGTCGCCATGCTCTCGAGAATCCTGGTTCCGGCTCGTGCCAATGGCAAGGATGATGGCAGCCGCATCTGCTACCTTGAACAGCACCTGCTCAATGCGCCGTCAGCGGCCCTCGATCAGTCGATTATTGCCCTGATCAGAATGACCTCGGCGGCAGTTGATCTTTCCCGGGATGCAGTCAACGCTTTTGTCAGCAAAGACATGACGGTTGGTGACAAGCTGAACAAGCGGGAGGGGATGATTGACCTTGCTCAGCACGATATTATGGAATACCTGGTCAAGTTGACCCGCCGCAACCTCAGCGAACAGCAATCCGCTATCATTCCGGCATTGATGCATTGCGTCAATGATGT
>JAQVUB010000092.1 GCA_028699735.1 Lentisphaeria bacterium
AGTCTGGGAGATCCAAACCGATTCCGAAGTCTATTGCGTTGTCATCAACCGCACGGGAAAAACCCTGCGTTCCGGTTCCATTCAAAGCGATCGGGAGTTTGAGGTGATCAAAAAACGCACTTCGCGAATATACCGTTCATTACCATAAAACAAGGGGCAGGGGGCAGGAGGCGCTGCTGTCCGGGTATACTTATCCTACCTGTCCGACTCGTCCGACTGTCCGACAAAACAGAAGACTGACAGATTATGTCTGACTGATGCTTGATGTTTGACCTTTTTTCCTGCTGAATGACCGGAAGCATTCGCGCGTTGAGAGAGTATATTAAAAAGATTTTACTTGTTTTCAGAGACTGTAATTAGTCTATATCTTCGCCTGGCAGGACTGACATCCGATGGCGGTAGAGTATTTTCCGTGACAGAAATTTCCGGAGTTTAGTTGCTATGAGCAAGCGCATTCTTGTCACCGGCGGTGCCGGTTTTATCGGGTCGGCGGTGGTGCGGCTGATCATTTCTGAGAGCGAAGACCGGGTCTGTGTCATGGACAAGCTGACCTATGCCGGAAATCTGGAGTCACTGGAGCCGGTTGCGGACAATCCGCGGTACCGGTTTGAGAAGGTCGATATCTGCGATGCGGAAGAAGTCAACCGCGTTTTTGCGGAATTTTGTCCGACGCATGTGATGCATCTGGCGGCGGAGTCGCATGTCGACCGTTCGATTGACGGGCCTGGCAGTTTTGTGCAGACCAACATCGTGGGCACCTATACGCTGATCGAGGCGGCACGGAAATTCTGCTCCGAATTGCCTGAGGCTGATCAGACTGCGTTTCGTTTCCATCATATTTCAACCGATGAGGTCTATGGCGACCTCGATGGCCCCGATGATTTCTTCAGGGAGGATACTCCGTATGCTCCCAGTTCGCCGTATTCAGCCAGCAAGGCCTCGAGCGATCACTTGGTGCGCGCCTGGAAACGGACTTTCGGGTTGCCGACTCTAATCACCAACTGTTCCAATAATTATGGTCCCTATCAGTTTCCGGAAAAGCTGATTCCTCTGGTGATTTTGAATGCTTTGGAAGGGAAGGCGCTGCCCGTCTATGGCAAGGGGGAGCAAATCCGGGACTGGCTGCATGTCGAAGATCATGCACGGGCTCTTTATCTGGTGGCAACAGAGGGTCGGCCTGGCGAGACGTATAATATTGGCGGACATAATGAAAAGCGCAATATTGACGTCGTCCGCCAGATTTGTTCTTTGCTGGATGAATTGCAGCCGCGCTCAGACGGGCAGGCGTATGCGTCGCAAATCACCTATGTCAAAGACCGTCCCGGGCATGATCTGCGCTATGCGATTGATGCCGGAAAGATTGCCCGGGAGCTGGGCTGGGTTCCGCAGGAGACTTTTGAAAGCGGTATTCGCAAGACGGTGCAATGGTATCTTGAGCAGCGCAATGGCTGGTGTAAGGCGGTGCAGGCCGGCAAATATCAACGAGAACGGCTTGGCAGTGGAGAGTCTGCCGGCTCATCAGTAAAGAAAGCAGGTGCATGAATGAAAGGCATAGTACTGGCTGGTGGTGCGGGCACGCGTCTGCATCCGATTACCCGAGGGGTCTCTAAACAGTTGCTGGCTGTCTATGACAAGCCAATGATCTATTATCCTCTTTCGGTTCTGATGCTCGCTGGAATACGGGATATCCTGGTGATTACCACGCCGGAAGATCAGCCTGCTTTCCAACGTCTGCTTGGTGATGGCAGCGGGTTTGGTATCCGCTTGAGTTATGCCATTCAGCCAAAGCCCGATGGACTCGCGCAGGCCTTTCTGATTGGGGAAGAGTTTATCGGTGGGGAGCCGGTTGCCCTGGTGCTTGGGGATAACATCTTTTATGGATCCTATTTCAGCAAGCTGCTGAAAAATGCCGCTGTCCGTGAGCAAGGGGCAACGGTCTTCGCATACTTTGTCAACAATCCGGAAGCTTATGGTGTGGTGGAATTTGACCAGCAGGGGAAAGCCATTTCGATCGAGGAAAAACCGCAGAAGCCCAAATCAAATTATGCGGTTACCGGGCTGTATTTTTATGATGCTCAAGTGGTTGAGATTGCCCGACAGATCAAACCCTCTTCCCGCGGTGAACTGGAAATCACCACGCTCAACAATGTCTATCTCGAAAAGGGCAATTTGAACGTTGAGATGCTTGGACGCGGTTTTGCCTGGCTGGATACTGGAACCCATGACAGTCTTCTGGAAGCAGGTAATTTTATCCGCACGATAGAAACGCGGCAGGGGCTGCAGATTGCCTGTCTGCAGGAGATCGCCTATGAACGCGGTTGGATGACAGCAGACGAAGTGCGCAAAAGCATCAAGGATATGATGAAGACTTCCTACGGGCAGTATTTGAGTCATTTGCTGCGGGCGGATAAAGATCGCTGAAAACTCTTTTCAGCTTTTTTTTAACCACGAAAGGCACGAAAATGTCATTTCGTACTACTATCGCCCCAATTCTCTTTTTTTGAGAAAGATTTTTTGAAACAGGACACGCAAGTTTCTATCCATGAAACACTTTCTCATTTTTGAGAATTTTTTTAGGGTTTTGATGTGATGAAAGCGAAACACGATGCCGGCGGAGACGCCGAGGAGGGAAAGGTCCACACAAGCTTGCACGGCCCAAGGGGAGCCGGCGAGACACCGGCGCTCCATATTCCCTCCGACACATGTTAACAAGGAGGGAAGTGACCACATAGGGTTGATGGTACGAGCATGAAATTTTCCTAAACGATCTTTTACCTCAACGCAACAACCTTTAAAAAAAATTTCGAGTCTTTTTGTGTTTTTCGTTGTTAAAAAATAGGTTGTGGGCGCCAGTCCACCCCAAGCCTTTTGTGGTTAAAAAACAGGTTCATCTGACGTATTACCGTCGATACGCTTCCCTTTGTTCACAAAAACACTTTTTCGGGTTGAAATATCCGCATGGGAAAATTATACTAACGAATCTACCAATCAGGTGATCGACAACCCATCACATAACAGGGGACAAGAGGTGAAGGCTTTTTTAGCAATCATGAAACAGACCATGCGTTCGGCGACGCGCTCGAAGGTCTTCCATATTTTATTTGCCTTGATCATACTTGCCGTTTTTTTGCTGCCGATGACTGTTTCCGGTGACGGCACTGCAATCGGCCTGGTGCAGATTTCGCTGACTTATTCACTGAATGTGGTGGTTGCGTTGATCTCGACCACGACTTTATGGTTGGCTTGTTCTCTGCTTTCCCGCGAAATAGAGGCGTATAATCTGCACATGGTCGTCTGTAAACCCTGTCCACGCTGGCTGATCTGGCTGGGAAAATGGGCTGGCGTCTTCTTTATGCACCTGGTCATTCTGCTGATCTCCTGCATGATTATCTATTTCCTGATCCTGTGGCGGGTCAGCAGAGGAAATTTTTCCGAAGTCGAACGCGAACGCCTGAAAATGGAAACCCTGGTGGGACGGAGAACTTTTTATCCGGAACCCATTGATCTGGGGCAACGCATTGAACAGGAATATCAGCGTCGTCTGGCTGCCGGCAGCATTGACCAACAGCACATCCCGCAGGCTGTCAAAGGGGAAATCCGGCGGACTCTGATTGCCCAGGAAGGCGAAGTCAAGCCCGGCGACCAGAAAACCTGGGTGTACAAGAATGTCAACACCTCTTCGTCCGATGATGTCCTCTTTCTTCGCTATCGGATGTATTCCGGTGATACCTCGGATACCAATCAGCTCATGATTCCCTGCTTTTGGGGCTTCTTGATTCCTGCTGAGAAAGCGAAAACCAGCGAGCCATTTGCGATGATGAACATGCGCATACCTGGTGGCACTTTCCAGGAAATCCCCATTCCAGCTGCGCAAGTTGTTGATCCGGATCTCGAACATCAGGTCGTTGTTCGATTTGTCAATCTGCCGCCTGAATTCTGGGGGCAGGGGCAGGCCGCTTCTGCAGTCTTCCAAGCCAAGGATCGCCCGGTCATCCTATGCAAAGTGACCGGTTTTCTGAGTAATTATCTGCGTTCACTGATTTTGGCCATTTTTCAGATTGCCTTTCTGGCAGCGTTGGGTTGCACGGTTGGGGCAGCCTTCTCCACTCCGGTTGCCGCTTTTGCAGCGATTTCTTATCTGGTCATCGGGCTCAGTGTGCAGGCTGCGGTTTCCGCGCCGTTGCAGAATGAGGATGGCTCGTATCAGTACAAGGGCATTGTTGACAAGACGGCCCATAAATTTGCCAAGCTGATCAGCGTTGCTGTTGTATCGGTTGACGATCTGGATGCGACTTCGGATTTGATCAAAGGAAATCTGGTGGAATTTCGCCGCATCGGATGGGCTTTTTTGAATCTGGTGTTGATCCGTACCGGGATTATTTCCGGGATTGGCATCTGGATTCTGACCCGTCGTGAACTTGGAACGGTGATCAAGCGTTAAACGGAATTCGATACATGAAACAGAAAAAACTTCATTTCATTTATACCGGCCTGGCCATTGTGGTGGCTCTCTGCCTCCTGTCTTTCCTGCAAAACCGGATGAATGCCATCCGTGTCGAATATCATCTGACTGATGTTGATCCTTTGGAGAATGCCCCGCCTCTGGTGGCCTTTACCAGTGTTGCGCTGGGGGGATTTCGTGGTCTGGTCGGGGATTGGTTATGGTTGCGCTCGAGCAAAATGCAGGATGAAGGGAAGTATTTTGAAATGGTTCAGCTGGCCAAATGGATTGTCAAGCTGCAGCCGCGTTTTACCGGATCGCATGCCTTTCTGGCTTGGAATATGGCCTATAATATCTCGGTTACTTTTACCAGTTTTGAGGATCGTTGGCGCTGGGTGAAACGCGGTATCGAGCTGATTCGGGATGAGGCGCTCGAATTCAATCCCGGCGATCCGGAACTGTTTCGCCAGCTGGGCTGGATTTACCAACATAAGATGGGCAAGGATCTCGATGACGCCAACCGCTTTTATAAAACCGAATTTGCCAAGGAAATGATCCGTCTCTTTGGCGAATATTATGGACAGTGGGAAAAAATTCAGAAGGCTCCCCTGGAAGAGAGCAAATTGCGTGCGGTGTTGGAAAACAAAGCGGATTTCTGGAATATTCTTGCCGCCAATGGCTACAAGAATTTCACTGAATTCGAGCAGGATTTCCGCACCCTGGCAATTATACCTCCGGGGGTGGCAGCATCCTTGGAAGAACTCGGCATCCGGGAGCCAGTCGAACTTTGTTTGCGCCATCGCTGGATGAGCAAAAAATATCGGCTCGAACCCGAATGGCTTCTTATCCTGAATCAGCGCTATGGCGACTTGGAATGGCGCTTGCCGGAGGCGCATGCCATCTACTGGGCGGAACGCGGTAAAGCAAAATGGCATACGGAAAGTGACACGTTCAAGCGTTTGAGTTGCGACCGCATGATTTTTCAATCCCTCAATGCTGCATTCCAGATGGGACGACTTGTTTATCTGAAGGATATTGAGCATCTTGAAATGACCCCCAATATTGGACTGGTTGACGCCGTTGACAAAAGCTATGCCGATGCCCTGAAATTCTATGAGCAGTCCAGTGTCGAAGGCGGCTATACAAATTTCCTGGTCGATGCCGTGGTGACTCTGTATAAATTTGGGGAAAAGAACAAGGCAAAAGAGTACATTGACAAAGGGCGGAAACTGAACCCGGGTCGTTTCAAAGCCAATCTCGATGAATTTGTTTTGAAGGAACTTGCCGAAGACATGCAGTCTGCGTCTTACCAGCAGGCTCAGGGAACCGTACAGAGCTATCTGATGCAGGCTTATTATCAACTGGCCATTGATGAGCAGGAAAGTGCGGAAAGCTATGTGGTGATTGCCCGGCAGCTCTATGATCACTATCAGAAATTTGTCGAGGGCACCGAACGCCGTCGCGGGCTGCCCCCTTGGGAACAGATGCAGCGCACGACTTTGTCCATGACCAAGATGCGCTTTCCTGCACCTTTGGCAGCTCGTTTGGAAGCGATCCTCCCACAGTCGGGGGAGAGATTCATTCCCAAGGCTGGCGAGATCGAAGCCCCTGTTGTCCAATGAACAGATTTTTTTAACAACGAAAAAGCACGAAATGACACGAAAAAAATTCATGGCAAATACACATATGCAAGCAGTTACGCCACAGCCATGATTTTTTTTCGTGTCCGTTCGTGTTTTTCGTTGTAAAAAAATAAAACTGCACCAAGCTTCACTGATGCCTTTACCTGAAACGGAGCAGAATTGATGACTTTTTTTCGCCAACTGTTGAATGACGGCGGCCCGATGGTCTATGTCATCCTGTTTTTTGCCGCACTCTCCTTTATCCTTTTTCTGGAACGCTCCTTCTATTTTCTGCGCGCCAATGTCGATACGCAGGAATTGCTGCACGGGCTGATGAATCATCTGCGTAACAACAACCTCAAGGAAGCGATAGCCAATTGTGACAACAAGACTGGTCCAGTTGGAGAAGTTTTCCGGACAGCGATCGAGCGCTGGTCGGAAGGGGAAAATGCGATTCGCCATGCGGTTGACGAAACGGTTCAGCTGATCATACCCCGACTCGAAAACAATATGAAGTTGCTGGCCTGCATCAGTAATATTACCCCTGTGCTGGGATTGCTTGGCACCCTGTTCTGGATGATGAGCATTTTTACCCGCATGGAACAGGAAGGTGGACATTTCGTCACAACCATCACCCTTGCCGGGGATATCAAAGGGGCTCTTGTCTGTACGGCTGCCGGACTGATCGTAGCACTCATTGCACAGCTCTTCTATTTTATCCTGATGGAGAAAATTGACCGGATCATTCTGGAAATGAGCAAGGCTGCATCGGAAATCACTTTCTTCCTGAGCAGCAACGCCCCCGGCAGCCCCCCGGTCAGCAATGGCAATGATACCGAGAAAGTCCCTGCCGCTGAAAATCAACTTTCTGAAGCCTGAGTGATGGTCATGCCGCATTGGACACACAGTCTAAAAAAATCGCCTGATACATTCCCAACAGTTGTGGGTTTGATCAGTCTCTTTTTTATTCTGATTATTATTTTCATGATCAGTAACAGCGTAGTTTTCTGGACCGGAACCAGGGTGGAAACCTCGCTGTCTTTGCCAACCGTGCGTTCTGTTGAACTCAATGTCGCTGACAAGATGATTATTACCATTACCCGTTCCGGCGAAGTCTTTTTCAACGAAAAAAGTCTGGACTGGCATGAACTCCAACGCGAACTTGGTGAGCGGGTACGCGAAAGCCGGATTGCCATGGCCAAGGTCAGCGGGCTTGATCCGGAGCGGGACTCCAACGCCCATATTGCTCCGATGGTCATTGTCCGGGCCGATAAAAATATATCCTATGAAACCATATCGAGGGTGATGGATCTGGCTCGTTCTTTAGACTTGAATGTCTATCTGGCGGCTGATCCACCGGCAAATGCAGCGCCTGAGCCCATCTTTGTTCCAGACGGAGCGGGGATATGACCATGCTTTTTCCCGGCATGCATCAGTTGCTTGGCCAGGCGTGGATGCGTATGCTCCTTGCCTTCTCGGTATTGTTCCTGTTGCATCTGCCTTTCTCCATGTTGACCATCCAATCGGATCAAAGTCTTCAGGAGGAACTTGGCATAAAACTGCCTGCAGTTGTCAGTCTGCCGTCCGTTTCCAGCGCCGGAATCTCTGTGTTTGAACGCGATCTCTATGCCTGGACAAACATTGCCGACCCCCGGCGAATGTTACATCCGGACTTGGAACATGGCTTTTCCCGTTTTGCCAATCCGGTTTTTTCCTGTCCCATACCGCTTTTGCCAGTCTGGTCTCTCGAGCCCTGTTTCTGGCCGCGCAAGGAATATCCTGAAAGCCGTCTGGCGGTAGCCAGCAAAACCTTGGCGGAGCTGATCCGCGAACAATGGAACCGGAAGACAAGCATTTTCCTGCTTCCGCATGAAAAAGCGGCCTTCCCGCAAGGCGTTTTCTGGCGTCTTTCCGGAAGTGCCAGCCAGCTCAGTGGTCTACCGATGCCGGCGGATTTTTTGAGTCTTTCAGGAACTCCCGACGAGGTCAAAAAAGTCACCGGCATGACCCTGCTTGAGGTCAGCCGCCTTCCGTTTTTGCCATATCCGCGGATTGCCCTGCGAAGGTCTTGCGGCAACGCCCGTTTTGATCAGCTGGCGATAAGGGCTGTCAAACAGTATCTTCTTTCCCGTGGCCGGCCAATCGAGGGGATGCCCACAGCTTCTGCATCAAAGGGCGTGCAGACTTGGCTTTTGGAGGTAGACTGGCGCCT
>JAQVUB010000093.1 GCA_028699735.1 Lentisphaeria bacterium
AGCATTCAGCATTCAGCATTCAGCATTCAGCATTCAGCATTCAGCATTCAGCATTCAGCATTCAGCATTCAGCATTCAGCATTCAGCATTCAGCATTCAGCATTCAGCATTCAGCATTCAGCATTCTTAACTTAAGTGCCGGTGATATTCCTGCAGGCTGCAGACCGTCATACGACCCAAATCCATGGCCGTGGAAAGCCCCTCGATAGCAGCGGCAAAGGCGGTCAGCGTCGTGGTGATCGGGCAGCCCGTTGCAACCGCGCCGGAGCGCATGCGGATTTCATCAACCATCGAAGCGGCTCCTTGCGAAGGAGTGTTAATGATCCACTGGATTTTGCCTTCCCGGAGCAGATCCAGCAGGTTAGGGCGTCCCAGGCTGATACGGTAGACGGCATGGCAGCGTATGCCATGGTCATAGAGCATTGTGGCCGTACCTCTGGTGGCATAGAGATCAAAGCCGAATCCGACCAGTTCCCGGATCAGCGGCAAGGCCGGTTCCTTATCCATATCACGCAGCGAAATGAATACGCCACCGCTGGTGGGAATCGCATTACCGGCGGCCTGCTGACTCTTCAGGTAGGCATTGCCGACATTGTAGTCCAGCGCCATCACTTCTCCGGTCGACTTCATCTCCGGACTCAACACAATATCAACCCCGGGAAATTTCACGAAGGGGAAAACCGCTTCTTTGAAGCAGGTGTAGGGAATGACACGTTCACTGGTGAAACCAACTTCCTCCAGCGTTTTACCAGCCATGCACAAAGCCGCTTTTTTGGCCAGCGGCACCCCGATTGACTTGCTGACAAAGGGCACCGTACGGGAAGCGCGCGGGTTGACTTCAATAATATAAACCTGATCATTCCTCACCGCGAACTGAATGTTCATTAAACCGCAGACATGCAACGCGGCCGCCAGATCATGCGCATGTTTTTTGACTTGCTTGAGCACTGACGGCTTCAGACTGCGAGTAGGAATCGAACAGGCCGAATCGCCGGAATGAATGCCGGCCAGCTCGACATGCTCCAAAACGGCTCCAACGACCGTCGTTTTGCCATCCGAAACGCAGTCGACATCCAGCTCGACGGCATCCTCGAGAAAATGATCCAGCAGAATCGGTTTTCCCTCGCTGGCGGCGACGGCCTCTTCCACAAACTGGCGCAAATATTTCTCCTTGTAAACAATCACCATCGCCCTGCCCCCAAGCACAAACGATGGCCGCACCAGCAATGGATATCCGATCTTTTCCGCAACCAACAGAGCTTCCTCCAGATTGTGAGCAATGCCGTTGGGGGGCTGTTCGATATTCAGACGCCTGGCCAATTTCTGGAAGATATCACGATCTTCTGCTGCATCGATATCCTCGGGACTGGTACCGATGATTCTAACCCCGTTTTCTTGCAGTCCTCGAGCCAGGTTCAGCGGAGTTTGTCCACCCAGCTGCACGATGACCCCGCTGCAATGTTCGCGCTCGTAGATATTGAGCACATCTTCGAGAGTCAGGGGTTCGAAATAGAGCCGGTCGCTGGTGTCATAATCCGTTGAAACGGTTTCCGGGTTGCTGTTGACCATGATCGTTTCATAGCCGGCGTCATGCAACGCAAAAGCGGCATGCACGCAGCAGTAATCGAATTCAATGCCTTGCCCGATCCGGTTCGGACCGCCGCCCAGAATCATGATCTTCTCTCTGCCCCCGGCATCCCGCACCGGTTCGTCATATTCACCCCAAGTCGAATAATAATATGGCGTCGGCGCGGTGAATTCCCCTGCGCAAGTATCCACGGTGCCGTAGACCGGGATGATTCCGGCAGCTTTCCGCGCAGAGCGGATGTCCGCCTCACTGCTGCCCAGCAGAAAAGCGATCTGGCGGTCAGAATAGCCGCGTTCCTTCGCCTCACGCAACACCTCTTTGTCCAGGGAAATTTTGCTTTCGAACTGCACCAGTTCGGCAAGTTTGCGCAGAAAGAAAAGGTCGATACTGGTAAGGGAATGGATCTTATTGACACTCCATCCGCGTTTCAGTGCAGCATGGATCTGGTAGAGCCGTTGCGCATTGGGCCGGGCCAGTTCTGATGCCAGTTCGTCGTCCGGCAAGGCTTCAAAGGCGGCATCTTTCGGACTGGCGCCGAAACCATTCTGTCCGGTTTCGAGAGAGCGCAGCGCCTTCTGCAATGACTGCTGAAAGTTCCGCCCAATGGCCATCGCTTCACCGACGGATTTCATCTGCGTATTGAGTGTCGACTCCGCCGCCGGAAATTTTTCAAAATTGAAGCGAGGAATTTTGGTAACGACGTAATCGAGTGCCGGTTCGAAGCAAGCCGGCGTCGATTTGGTGATGTCGTTACTTAATTCATCGAGTGTGTAGCCCACCGCAAGCAAGGCGGCTATCTTGGCAATCGGAAAACCGGTCGCTTTGGAAGCCAGAGCACTGGAACGCGATACCCTGGGATTCATTTCGATGATCACGCGGCGCCCGTCCGCGGGATTGACTGCCCACTGAACGTTCGAGCCGCCGGTTTCCACGCCGATCGCTTCCAACACCCGCAAACTGTCATCACGCATGGCCTGATATTCTCGGTCGCTCAAGGTCTGAATCGGGGCGACGGTGATCGAGTCACCGGTATGCACCCCCATCGGATCCAGGTTTTCAATTGAACAGACGATGACCGACGTATTGCGGCGATCCCGGATGACCTCCAGCTCATACTCCTTCCAACCCAGAAAAGATTCCTCAATCAACACTTCCCGGTTTCGGCTGGCCGCCAGCCCCCGCGTGACAATCGTTGCGAACTCCTCGGGATTATGGGCGATGCCGCCGCCGGTACCACCCAGCGTAAACCCGGCGCGGATAATCAAAGGCCAGCTGCCTATCACTTCCGCAACCGAACAGGCCTCCTCGAGCGTATGCACCGACGAAGAACGCGGTACATCCAGACCCAGCTTCTGCATCGCCGTTTTGAATTCATTGCGGTCTTCCGCGCGACGGATCGCCTCCGCACTGACTCCAATCATTTCGACCTGATAGCGCTTCAGCAGACGGGTCTCTTCGAGCTCCATCGCCAGATTCAGTGCCGTCTGCCCGCCCAATGTCGGCAGCAGGGCATCCGGACGTTCTCGGCGGATGATTTCATGCAGGCAGTCCACGGTCAGCGGTTCGATATAGGTACGGTCGGCAAACTCCGGATCGGTCATGATGGTAGCCGGATTGCTGTTGACCAGAACGACTTCAAAGCCCTCCTTCTTCAGAACTTTGCAGGCCTGTACCCCCGAATAATCAAATTCGCAGCCCTGCCCGATAACAATCGGACCGGAGCCGATCAGCAAAATCTTTTTGATATCAGTTCTTTTCGGCATAAACTTCCCCAGTAAAATTTTCGTGTCTTTTCGTGTCTTTTCGTTGTTGCAAAATCACTTTTCCAGTGCGTATTTAATCAGTCCGGCGAACAAGGGATGTGCCGCCGCCGGGCGGGATTTGAATTCCGGGTGAAACTGGCATCCGACAAAGAACTTGTGAGAGGGCAGTTCGACCATTTCCACCAGCATTCCATCCGGGCTGCTGCCAGAGACCTGCAATCCCGCTTTTTCAAATGCAGAGCGGAACTCATTATTGAATTCATAGCGGTGCCGGTGCCGTTCGGAAATCTCCCGGGTCTTGTAAAGTTTTTCGCTGAGGCTGTTTTCCGCGAGCAGGCAGGGATAGGCTCCCAAGCGCATGGTACCGCCCTTTTGCGTGACCCCGACCTGATCCGGCATCAGATCAATAACCGGATGGCTGGTCTCCTCGTTGAATTCACGGCTGTCAGCATCCTGCCAGCCAAGCACATGCCTGGCATACTCGATGACTATGCATTGCATCCCCAGACAAATCCCCAGCAAAGGCACATTCTTTTCACGAGCATATCGGATCGCAGCCAGTTTGCCAGGCACTCCGCGACTTCCGAAGCCGCCCGGCACCAGGATCCCATCCACCTCCGCAAGACAATCCGTGGACTTTTCCAGATCCTCGGCCTCGATGCGAACAATGTCGACTTCCGCCTGATAAGCCAGACCTGCATGTGCCAGCGCTTCATTGACACTCTTGTAGGCATCCCGGCAATGCACATATTTGCCAACCAGGGCAATCCGGCACTTCCGCTGCGGATGCAGAATACGTTCGAGCAATTCATCCCATTGGCGCTGCTGCGGCTGCCGGCGCGGCAATGCCAGGCTGTCCAGCACCTTCAGATCAAATTCCTGGCGAGCCAGTTCGGAAGGCACTTCATAGATGGAATGTTTAACATCCTGCTCTTCGATGACCAGCTCCGGCCGCACATTGCAGAACATCGCCAGCTTGCGGCGATGCTCATCCTCCATCGGGATCTCCGTCCGGCATACCAGAATATCCGGGAAAATTCCGATGTTGCGCAAGATACCTGCGGATTGCTGGCTGGGTTTGGTTTTCAATTCGCCGGCCGCCCGGATATACGGCAGCAGTGTCAGATGGATGAAAATCGCATTATTGGCACCGGCTTCAAATTTGAACTGGCGTGCAGCTTCCAGAAATGGCAGCGATTCAATATCACCGGCCGTGCCGCCAATTTCCGTGATGACGATATCGATGTCATCGCCGGCCGCAGACTGCACGGCTCGTTTGATTTCATCGGTGATATGCGGAATGACCTGAACCGTTCCGCCAAGGTAGCCCCCTTCACGTTCCCGGGCGATGACATTACTGTAAATCCTCCCGGAAGTATAGTTGCTCGCCTTCGTGCATTGAACTCCGGCAAAGCGCTCATAATGTCCCAAATCCAGATCCGTTTCCGCGCCATCATCGGTGACAAAGACTTCGCCATGCTGATAGGGAGACATGGTGCCCGGATCCACATTCAAATAGGGATCAAGTTTCTGCATCGCAACCCGATACCCGCGATTTTTCAACAGTAATGCCAGACTCGCAGAGGTGATCCCCTTGCCCAGACTGGAGACCACACCCCCCGTTATGAATATATGCTTCGACATCAGCTATCTCCTATTTTTTTAACCACGAAAAACACGAAAAGTCACGAATTTTTTTCGTGTGTGTTTGTGTTTTTTCGTTGTTAATTCCCCGTACCCTGCACACGTCCGACGAGATTCCGAAATTGTTGAAAAAGTCCGGCGGCGTCATTGGGTCCCGGGCCGGCTTCAGGATGAAACTGCACCGCCAGCATGGGTTCACTGCGATGCCGTATACCCTCGACGGTCTGATCATTTAAATTGCGATGAGTGAGTTCCAGGCAGGAGGGCAACGCGCTTTCGGTTAAAGCGTAGTTGTGATTTTGACTGGTGATGGAAATCGTTTCATCAAGCAGATTTCGCACCGGATGATTGCAGCCATGATGACCGAATTTCAGTCGTTCACATTGCGCGCCGCAGGCAAGTCCCAGAATCTGATGCCCCAGGCAAATGCCCAACAGCGGCACCTTGCCAATGAGTTCCCTCGCCGCTGCAATCGCCCCTCGTACCGCCCCGGGATCGGCCGGTCCATTCGACAGGCAGACTGCATCCGGCTTCAGGGCAAGCACATCCGCTGAACTCGTCCAGGCCGGCACCACCTGCACTCGAAACCCCGCCCTGGCCAGAAGACGGAGAATATTGTATTTCACCCCGAAATCATAGACAACGACCGACAAATCACCAGTGTCAGACCAGACTCTACCGCGTGAATCGCTGACCTTTGCAGCATAGTCCTGCCCATCGAGTCCTTCCCAGGATTTTGCCAGTTCAACCGCCTCGTCCGCTGTCACTTTGCTTGAGCCGGCATGCAGGAAGGCCTTCTGCGTGCCCTTATCGCGCAGATGCAGCACCAGACGTCTGGTATCGATGCCGGACAGAGCCGGCACCCAGTGCCGTTTCAGGATATCTCCAAGGGATTCGTTCGAGCGGAAATTCGACGGTTCATTGAGTTGCTGCACCAGTAAGCCCTGCAGAAAAAGCTTGCGCGATTCCATATCCTCAGGATTGCACCCGTAATTGCCGACTTCTGCGGTGCTCAGGGTGACGATCTGCCCGGCGTAGGACGGATCGCTGATGATTTCCTGGTATCCGGTCATGCCGGTATTGAAGACGACTTCACCAAAAGTATCCACTTCCGCCCCGCAGGATTTCCCATAGAAGATTTCCCCATCGGCCAGGGCCAGAAAACAACGCTTTTCCATAATCAAATTTCCCTTTTCATATTACTCACAGTGTTCCGTCCGTACTACTATGGCCCAACTTCTTGCTTTTCGAAGAAGGTTTTTGGACGATAGACGATGGACGATGGACGATAGACGATAGACCTTATGGACCCTATGGACCTTATGGACCCTATGGACGTGGACGATGGACAATTGACTTTGATGGACAGGCTGACAGCTGACGGCTGATAACTATGGGCTGTGGGCGCCAGCCCACCCCAAGTTCCGTCCGTGTTCCGTCCGTGTTCCGTCCGTGTTCCGTCCGTGTTCCGTCCTTCAGTACGCCCTTTTTTCGACCCGGTTCATGTAGTTTAGCAGAGCCTGATTGACGACCCGGTTGCCGCCGGGAGTCGGGTAATCTCCGGTGAAATACCAGTCTCCCGTATGTTTCGGGCAGCATTGACGCAACTTTGCACAGCTCTGATAGACCACAACCAGCTCCGCTTTCAGGGATGGCGGACGCAGCAAATTGCTGATTTCACAAGTCAGTTCTTCCTCGCTAAAAAGCGCATAAAGTGCTTTGACCCGGTTCTGACAATGCGGATCACCACGCCTGACATCCTTTTCCGCCAGCAATGCCGCCTCCGTCAAGGCTCCCGCCTGCCCGTTTTTCTTCAGCAGGGACACTAGTGCTGCGAAGGCGACCAGTTCTGTGAAGCTGGCGATATCGATGCCGTAGCAGTCCGGATAACAGACCGGTGGTGCACTGGAGACCACGACAATCCGTTTAGGTTCCAGGCGATCCAGGATCGGCAAAATTGCATTTCGCATCGTATTTCCGCGGACGATCGAATCATCGAGCACGACCAGATTGTCGACCCCTGGCCGGATCACCCCGTAAGTCACGTCATAGACATGTGGAAAGAGATCCTGCCGGTTGCTGGCATCGCTGATAAAGGTGCGGAATTTCGCATCTTTGACCGCAATCTGAGCAAAGCGCACCATCTTTCCATGCCCCCGCTGAAACAGTTCTTCAAGCAAACCGTGAAAACTGATCAGGGCGGTATTGGGAATGTAGGAGATGACCGTATTCTCGTAATCGTGTCCGACCGCATCGAGCACCCTGGGAACCAGTGCCCGGCCAAGCGCCAGGCGTTCGCGGTGAATCTCCGCATCATTCCCGCGGGAAAAATAGATCCGTTCAAAAACACATTTTCGGATGCGGGTTTGCGGCAGGCATCGGCGCATTTCGACAGCGCCCTCGCGGCTGATTTTCATGGCGTAGCCCGGCGGCAATTCGCAGACCTGACTGCTTTTCAGATTGAAAGCCGTCTGGATGGCCGCCCGTTCTGAAGCCAGCACCGCGATTTCCTCATCGAGGTAATAAAATGCCGGACGAATTCCAGCCGCATCGCGCAGCGCAAAAGCCTCGCCATTGCCCATCACACCACAGACATGAAAGCCCCCATCCCATTCGCGGGCAACCTTCTTCAGTACACGGAACAGATCCACATCCGCACTGCCTTCGGGAGTACGCGGGAGTTGCTCGAGATAGTGAATAAACAAGGCCAGCAGAATTTCACTGTCCTGACTGCTCCGGGGATGATGCCCGGAGGCCACCAGCTCTTCAAAAAGAGCAGTCGTATTGGTCAGATTGAAATTCCCCGCCAGCAGCAGCGTATGATTGCGCCAGGAATGATCCCGAACCAGCGGATGACACGCCGACAAGGAACGGCGCCCATACGTCCCATAGCGCAAATGACCCAAATACACCTCTCCACAAAAGGGAAAGGCCGGCGTCAGTTGCGCGGCCTCGGAAAATTCCGCGTTCAGCTTGACGCCGGCCTCGATCTGAGCACCGATGCGTTCCAGCAAATCCGCCAGTGACAGCGAACTGCAGGACTTTTCCAATTGGTAGAAGGCTGAGCCCGGCCGGGCATTCAACCCGACACAGGCCAGCCCGGCACCATCCTGCCCCCGGTTGTGCTGCTTCTCCAACAGCAATACCATCTTCTGGTAACCAAACCAAGGCGAACCATATTTCTGCATGTAATATGGCATTTTTTTGCGGAGACGCAGCAACCCGACTCCGCACTCATGTTGGATCTCATCTGACATGCTTGTTCCTGCTGTTATTTTT
>JAQVUB010000094.1 GCA_028699735.1 Lentisphaeria bacterium
CAGGATGTTTTTGCAGATGGCTGGATTCTCGCGATCGGCGGAGTGCCGGTTAAAACTCCTCCGCCAGTGGCCAATGTGCTCATTCAGGCGGATACCATTACAGATATTCCCAACGAAGGATTTGCACTGTCAGGTACACTCCGGGCATTGCGCATCGCTAATTTCCCGCAGTGAAAAACCTCCGTTTCTTTGTCAATGGATTGGTTCTTCTCCTCTGCGTAAGCGATTTTCACGAAAACTGGCATCTGGTAATCACAATTTTCCCTCATCGGGATCGTTTCGGAAGAGGAAGCGCTGGTCCAGCAGGTGGGCAATGCGGATATCGCCAAGGGAATGCAACATGCAACTGCGAACATTTTTAAATTTCAGTTCCAGGGTATTGAGCAGCTGTTCCAGGAAGAAACGGTCTCCGTCGCGTTTTAAAGCATCCTCGAAGGGGCAGGAACGGATCTGCGGAAAGCCGAAGACTTGAGCAGCCTCATGAATTTCGGCTTTGGTGAGCAGGCAGAGCGGTCGGATCAGGCGTTTGCTGGCAGCATCTGCCGCCACATTGGGTCCCATCGTCTTTAGACCGCCCCCCCGGAACAGGGCAAGCAGAAAACTGGTGCAGAGATCATCAAGATGGTGCCCCAGAACGATTTTATTGCAGTTTAATTCTCCGGCCAGTTTGTGAAGCTGGCCGCGGCGCAAACGGGAACAGAGAGGACAGGGCTTCTGTTCCGCATTTTTGGCAGTCAAAATATCTGCTCCGGACAGCCGTACCCAGTGCAGCTGCCAGTTTTGAGCCAAAGCATATTGTTGCAGTGCGGGACGATCCAGGGTTGTGAATTCAAGATCAATGATGGCCGGATGAATGGTGAAAGGGAAGGGGGCACGCTGCTGCAGACAAACAAGAACATGCATCAAGATCAGGCTGTCTTCACCACCACTGATGCCAACCAGAAGACGGTCGCCTGATTCAAGCATGTGAAACTGCTTGGAAGCCGATGCTGCGACTTTGCACAGTTTCCGGAACAATTTGCTGCGTTCGGGAACTTCCGAAGAAGAAACAGAGATATTGGTATTCATATCACCAATTTTTTTTGTACTACTCACCCAAAATCTTGTTTTTGCAGAAAGATTTTTGGAAACTTGATACGCAAGTTTCTTTCCTTGAGACGCTTTCTCATTTTTGAGAATTTTTTTTGGGTTTCTTGTTTGTTGTGATGAAAGCGAACCGCGATGCCGATGCCGGCGAGACGCCGGCGCTCCATATTCCCTCCGACGGAGACGTCAAGGAGGGAAATGACCACATATGGTTGATAGCACAAACATGAAATTTTGCACAGCGATCTCTTACCTCAACGCAACAACCTTTAAAAAAATTCGTGTCTTTTCGTGTCTTTTCGTTGTTAAAAAAAATCCCCTGTTACCCAGGTTTATTGGCGTATTATTCAGTTTGGCAGATTAGCATCGAAGGCGGGCGTATGACATTCGCACTGTCTGAGCTGAGTATAGCTCCAGAGCC
Organism: Lentisphaeria bacterium; assembly: GCA_028699735.1. Taxonomy (GTDB): domain Bacteria; phylum Verrucomicrobiota; class Lentisphaeria; order Oligosphaerales; family Oligosphaeraceae; genus JAQVUB01. Next base: position 1,508 of record JAQVUB010000094.1, read on the forward strand.
AGAGCTGCTGCCAGTTGTCTTCCGCCAGAACCGGCATGTCCCCGCCGGCAGCCATCTCCAGCAGGAGTTGGCATTGCGCCATTTCAGCGGCAGAAAGCGCTGTCACATTCAGGCAGCCGGCTTCTTCCAGCCAGGTCAGGCACAGCCCGGTTAATATCGCTGCCGGACTCTGCTGATGCAAAGACAGACGTTGCAAGGCCACCAGCATGGCACGAAAAAAACGTGGATGAGAAAGCCCCGGCAGCACATTGGCCAAAGCAAATTTAGCCATCCAGCAGGCCGCCTGAAAATTTTCATAGGAGGAAGCCAGCGCGGAAAAATCGGCCAGGCATTCGGCTTCTTCACAATAAAAGAGTTCGCCTTTTCCTTTGCGATAATTCACCCGCAGCAACCTGAACAGGTCAAAACAGGCGAAAACTTTTTTGCTCTTCGGGCCTGGCATGCGGATAAAGAATCCCATCTGACCAAGTTCCGGAGATAATCCGGAAACAATCAGGCTGCTGCCCTGGTATGGAATTTTCCGCAATACCAGAAGTTGGCATTCGGAATCTTTTTGGGAAAAATCGTCGGTGGATTCAGTCACGAAGGCTCCAGGTGAATGCCTTTTGTTGAAAAAGGGGCAAAACTTCCGGCTCAATACAAAGTTTTTGCAACAGGAGCAGGGTCTGTTCGAGATCATGAACGGCAATCGTTTCAAACGGTGTGTGATTCCCATCAGAAGGGATCAGCAGCGGCAAGACCGGCGCAAGGCTGCCGGCCATGGGAAAAGCCCGTGCATCTGTGCCGCTGAAATTATACACTTCGGTTTGCAGAGGAATCCCCCATTTTTGACAGCATTCACGCAGGGCATCATGAACTTTGCTTGCCACCAGAACCGATTTGTCACTCAGCGTGAGCACTGGCCCTTTTTGTAATTCAACCCCTTGGACTTTGCTGGTATAGGTCGTATCCAGGCAGATCACCAGATCCGCCTGTACATGCCTGCCCAGAACGCTGGCTCCGAAACCGGTAAATTCCTCGGCGGAAGTGACAGCCACAAAAATTTGACAGGGGGTCACCGGCGGCAGGCTGGCAAGCAGTTCGCACAGAAGATAACATCCTGCACGGTTGTCCAGAAAGGGTGCTGAAAGAAACGCTTGATCGCGGGAAAGTAAAAAATTTGCCGCATAGGCGACGCGGTCACCACAGCGAATGCCAGGATGCTTCCGAAACCGGAAAAGCTCCGTCGAATCGTCGCCGGAAACTTTCCGCAGGACAAGCGGAATTTTTTCATTTCTGGTTTTGACAACAACCCGGGTTTGGGAGCCGTTGAAATGCGGACTGCCCAATGGAACTGCTGTCGCATAGCTCCCTTTCAGGGAATCGACAATATATCCAGGCGAATCCGCATGAGCACAGATCAGAATTCTTCCGGCCGAAGAATTTTGTGTTTTTGTTTGTCCGGCCAGAAAAGCATAACGGCTAAGTTCATGGCACTGCCAGCCGGCATGACCGCGCCACTCCTGATACAGCAAGTTGATGACTTCATCTTCCTCGCCGGGCGTGGAATGGCAATTGACAAGACGTTTTAAAAGGTCGATATCCATATATTTCATGACCATTTCATCCGTTCGACAGACATCAATTCAGCTGGGTGCAGTTCCCAAAAGTAGGTAGTCGCTGCCCCGGGCACCTGAGACCGTTCGGGCGTGGGAGTACTAACAGAAATCGCAACCGGGCCGGTTACGCCACCTTATAAGCCTGAACCCTGAACCCTTTCTGGATAGCCTCTACCTACTTTTGGGAACTGCACCCATTCAGCTTCTGCTGAAAGAGAAATCAAGTCCGCTTTGGGAACTGCACCCTCCGCTTTTCAAAAGAAAAATTCATGCAGAATTCCCAGCATCCCCAGCAAAGAGGCCAGCAGCGCAAGAGCCATAATGCGACGTCTGCGACCCCGGATCATTTGTTTCCGCCCGCCAAATTGCAAACTGATTTTTCGGACAGCTTGCCTGGAACGCGCATCCAGAAGCAGACCCACCTCCCGTTTCCGGCGTTCATATTCCTGCGACGATTTTTTGATTTTCCGGTCTTGCTGCGACATATGAAAAACACCAGAGAAAGGGAATGGGGCAGAAATTCGTTGTGAACAACGAAAAGCACCAAAAGACCCGAAAAAAATTCATGGAGGCTGCTTTTACTGCACAACTTTTTATTGAATAATACCACCACCCTCGTTCAGGAAGATGCCTTTCAAGTTCATCTTGAGCGCTTGCGGATTGTCCGATAATTCCATCGCTTTTTCTTCCGAAATGACCCCTTCGTTTACCCGTTTGAGCAGACACATGTTGAAATTCATCATGCCGTCTTCCACACCGGCTTCGATAGCCTGGCCAAGCTTGTCAAGACGCCCGTCAAAAATGAGTTTCCGGACAATCGGAGTATTAATCAAAATTTCATTGACTGGAACCACCCCTTTACCAATCGCTTTCTGGGCAAGACGCTGGCAAATGATCGCCCGCAACGTGCCAGAGAGACTTTTGCGGATGGAATCGCGCTCATCCATAGGAAACATATCCAAAATACGGGTGATACTTTGAGCAGCGTCCTTGGTATGCAAGGTGGTGATCACCAGATGGCCGGTTTCTGCTGCGGCAAGTGCCGTCTCAAAGGTTTTACGGTTGCGCATTTCACCGATGACGATGATATCGGGATCCTGCCGCAAAGCATGGATCAGTGCGGAGTCAAAGGTCTCCGCATCGAGCCCGACTTCACGCTGTTCAAAAAAAGATTTTTTATCCTGGAAAGTAAATTCAATCGGGTCTTCAATGGTGATGATATGCTTTTTCATGGTCGAATTGATATGATCAAGCATGGCCGCCATCGTTGTGGATTTACCGCATCCGGTTGTGCCGGTAACAAAAATGACTCCATTGCGCGACTCCGCAATTTTTTTCAAAACATCCGGCAAATTGACTTCCGCCAGAGTGGGAGCCTGCCCCTTGACATAACGCAGTGTCATACCGCGACGACCACGCTGCCGGTGCAGATTGACACGAAAACGCCCGACTTTCTCTTCCTCCCAGGCAAAATCCAAATCCCCCGTGGCATGAAATTTTTCCAGATGCCCAGGCGGGACAATTTGCTCCAGGCACTGATCGAGAAACTTTGCATCAACGACAAAATCGACTTCCACCAGGCCGCTGTCAATGCGCAACATGACATTCTTATCTTCGCGGATGTGCACATCCGATGCGCGGTTTTCAACTGCTGTCGACAGCAGATCATGCAGAACTGATTCCATATCCTGTTTCCTCTGTTTTTGATTCGGTAGATAGAGCCCCTACAAAAAGTTTTTTTAAACAACGAAAGGCACGAAAAAACACGAATTTTTTCAGGTCAGCCTTCTTACAAAACTTTCGGGTACCTTTGTGCTTTCCGTTGTTACAAAAGCATTTGAACGGGGGCTGGATAAGCATCTCTGACGGCCACTAAATGTATGGCAAATTGAACAAAATTCAAGTCTCCGCGAAGAGAGGATGCGGATGCACAGAGCTGCTTTTTATTTGCCAAATTCCGCCCATGATTTATGTTAAGGCTCTGATCCCGGCTATTCACCTCAATTCCTGTACGGTTATCTGCTGCCTGTATTTTAATATTTTTTCATTCCATACTGAAAATCATACCGATGTCAACAGCCTCCAATCAACGCATCCGAAATCTGTTTTTACAGCAGAGTTATCAGGATGCATGGGAAGATTATCTTCGTACCCTGAATGCAAAATTCCCCGATGGCTGGGATTATTTAATTTTAACGGCTTCGAATGTCGCTCAGGCGGGTATCTTTGAACAACAGCTTGAGCTGCGACGAAAACAGGGAAAACTTCCATCCGGTACTCATTTTGCAGTATTACCCGATCCTGATGGGCAGAGAATTGGTTCCGGCGGAGCGACGTTGAATGTGCTCGATTATGTGGCTGCCCGGGAAGGCTCTCTCAAGGGGCAGAGGATGCTGGTTATTCATAGTGGTGGTGACAGCAAACGCATTCCGCAATATTCCGCCTGCGGCAAACTCTTTTCGCCAGTGCCCCGACTTCTTCCGGACGGACGTTCATCTACTCTGTTTGATGAAATATTGATTGCTGCCGCTGGCATGGCCGGGCGGGTACGGGAGGGTATGCTGGTTCTTTCCGGCGATGTCCTCCTCCTCTTTAATCCCCTTCAGATCGATCTGCAAATGGATGACGCTGTTGCCATCTCCTGCAAAAAAGAGGCAGAAACCGGTCAGCATCATGGCGTTTTTCTGAATGACGGAAATGGAATCGTGAAACAGTTCCTGCATAAAATTCCGCTGGACAAGCTGTCGGCTGCTGGCGCAGTCGATGAACAGGGCAGGGTGGATATCGATACCGGCGCAGTCTTTCTGGCACGGCCGGTACTGCAGGCACTCTTTCAACTCATTTCCAGCAACGGGAAAAGGGATACTCAGAAATTATCGTGCATGGTCAATGATCGCGTCCGCTTGAGTTTTTACGGTGACTTCCTCTATCCGCTGGCCAGTGATTCAACGCTGGAACGGTTTTATCAGGAAAAGGCAGAAGGCACCCTTTGTCCGGAGCTGGTAAATTGCCGTAAACAGGTCTGGGAAGCTCTTCATCCTTTCCACCTTAAAATGATGTGTTTGTCCCCTGCTGAATTTATTCACTTCGGAACAACTCACGAACTGCTCAACTTGATGACACGTGACATCGATGACTGCGAATTCCTGGGCTGGCAGAGAAAAACCGCATGCAATTTCGCACACCCGGGTAAATTTTCCGGGCGCAACAGCCTTGTGTCAGCAGACGCAAGCCTTGCCGAAAACTGCTATATCGAGGATTGCCGGATTGGCGCTGCGGCCAGCATCGGCCCAAATTGTGTTATCTCCAACCTCATCCTGACAAAAGAACAAGTTCCGGCAGGAACTGTCCTGCATGCTTTGCGCCTGCAAAACGGAACACACTGCGTACGAATTTATGGAATTGAAGATGATATCAAAAGCCTGAAAACGCTTTTTGCTTTGCCCCTGGGAACGTTTTCCGGTGCGCAGAGTCTCTGGGATATCCCTCTGTATCCTGGCTGCCGGAATCTTCAGGAAGCAGTATCCTGTGCGTTGCAACTATATCAGCACGTCCATGCACGTGCCTCGGAATTATCCGGGTCGCATAGCGAAAGTCTGACTGAAGTTCTGGGGTTGACTAACATGTTTCCCGGTCACCCCCTGTACAGCCTTGCGGAAAGTTTTACCGCCTGTGTCCCAGGAGCGCTTTTGCAGTGGCAGAAAAAACTGTCATTGAGTATCCGGATTGACTGTTTTCTGCAAAACCTCAGAGAACACAGTCCGGTTGATGAAGCGCTGCGGGTGCTTGGCCGGTTGAGCCCGGGGCTGTTGCGCAGGCTGGAAAAAAAGGCCAATACCTTGGATACCGGGCAGAAACTGCGTTTGTATTTCTTTCTTTCCAAAGTTCCGGAGCTGGAAAACGAAAGCAAAAGACTTTCCGATCATTCATTTGCAACGATCCGGGAAGCCATATGCCAGCCCTTGATGGCTGAAAGGCCAGCCGGCCAATTGCACTTCCGGGAGCGGGAATTTGTTGTCGAGCTGCCGCTGCGGGTCAACTGGGGCGGTGGCTGGTCGGATACTCCGCCATACTGCAATGAACATGGCGGCTCTGTGCTGAATGCCGCGATTTTACTGGATGGCAGGCGCCCGATCCGGGTTACCATCCGCAAATTGGCAGAGTTGCAAGTTGAATTCGCCAGTGCCGATGCAGGGACCTTTGGCGTATTCCACAACTTGCAGGAATTGCAGGACTGCCACAATCCCTTTGATCCGTTTGCCCTCCACAAAGCCTCCTTGCAGGCTTGCGGAATCATCCCTTCGGATAATACGCACACTCTGCAACAGATTCTTGAACAACTCGGCGGCGGGCTCTATCTGAATACCCAGGTGGATAACGTGCCGCGCGGTTCCGGGCTGGGAACCAGCAGCATTCTGGCCTGTGCCTGTGCCAAAGCACTGGCGATGATGTTTGGAGAATCCCTCTGCGATGCGGAAATCTGCCGCAGGGTACTGGCCATTGAACAACTCATGTCCACCGGAGGTGGCTGGCAGGATCAGCTTGGCGGCTTGCTCCCAGGAATCAAAATGATCCGCTCCAGACCGGGCTGGAAACAGGATTTCCAGATTGAACAGGTTAGCATCCCTTCCGCAACGCAAAAAGAACTTCAACAGCGTTTTGCCCTGATCAGCACCGGTCAGCGACGCCTGGCCAGAAATCTGCTCAGGGAAGTCACGGGTAAATATATTGCTGCCGAGCCTGAGGCGCTGCACTGCCTGAAAAAAATTCAGCAACTGGCAGTACAAATGCGTAAAGCACTTGAGCGAGGTGATGTGGATGCATTTGCCGCATTGCTGTCGCAACATTGGGATTGTTCGAAGCGATTGGATGCAGGCTGTTCAAATACTTGCATTGAACACATTTTCCTGGTCTGTGAAGACTTGCTCGAGGGACGTTTCATCGCCGGCGCCGGTGGTGGCGGATTCCTGCAGGTCATCCTGAAAAAAAAGGTCAGCAAAGATCAGCTCAAAACTCGCCTGCAGGAGTTTTTCCCGGAAAATGTCGTTCTCCGCGACAGCGAATTCGTGTTTTAAAGGGGGCAGGGGGCAGGGGGGAGAAAGGGGGCAGGGGGCAGCCGTCTGTCCATAAGGTCCCTCGTCTATCGTCTATC
>JAQVUB010000095.1 GCA_028699735.1 Lentisphaeria bacterium
CCTGCCGGCGAGTTGCTGTTTCAGGTATTCGCAGTTCAGAACCTTTTCCTGTAAGTCATTCACAGTATAAAAATAGTGATTACTGGCTTCAAAACCGATGCGGGCATCCTTACAGACAATTTCGTAAAGTTCCTTCGCCAGAAAAATCTCCTGATCAAGAATGTCCATCAGTTCCGCTCGGTGGTTTTCCTGTCGTTTTCTGACAAAGCGAATTTGCAGCAGGGTACTTTTGAAATGGCAGTATGCAGCTCTTGCCACATGTTTCTGGTCGATGAATTCCACCGGGGGTGCCGACCCCAGCCTGATTTCCGCCTGTTTGAGTTTGTTAAGACCATCCTCCCATAAAGCAGTCAGCTTCTGAAATTGATCTTCCAGTATTGCAGGGGTATAAATGCCACACCAACGTTCCAGATCGTCATAAGGAAAACCCACCATCGAAGCCTTATACCCGGTCGGTTCAAGATAAAGCAGGTTCCGTGGACCGGATGGCAACGGCGCATAATACAAAACATGCACATGAAAGGGGAACGCCCGGAATGCCGCACTGAACGAATGCCAGGCATCACACATAAGCCCGGAGGCCTCGTCTGAAAATACCTGACGAGCCACCATTTCCGGGGACTCCTGCAAAAACAGCAGATTGCCGCCGGGATACCCTCCCAACGTCCAGCTCAACATCACACCATCAACATCGCACCTGCGCAAGTTGCCCAGGTGCTCCCTGATCAGGTAAGGAACCGGCAGATAGGGGACTGCCGGACATTCCCAAGTATTGTTGATCTGAACTTTCGCTACCGTTTTCAAACCACGACTCTTGGCATGCTCCCATAATTTCACCGCCCGGTCGGCTGGGCCCGTCTGCGAAATGGAATACTCGCCTACTTCACTGGAAATCCCACCAACCTGGAACGCTTTTCCGCTTTCACTGGTACACATCAAATAGATATTCCGGGGCAGTAAATCCACTAAAGCATGCTCCCACTCCCGGCGCCAACCCCAATTCCAGACGATCACCTTTGCCGACGGCGCTGCCTGGTGAACCGCTTTTTCAACCGTACTGACAATCTCAGAAATAACTTCTGGAACAGGACGCTTGCTGCATAGCGGACATTGATCGCCCTGCCAATGCGAATGACAATGCGTGGGATTTTCCGATTTTGTAATCAGAAAACATCCGGCAATTTGCGGAATCTTCTCAAAAATATAACGGCACGCTGCACTCAGCCATCGCAGAGGATCCTTGGATTTGCTCGTGCAATTGGAGTAAATTCCAGGGTCGGCACTTTCAACGCCGCGCCAGTCCGGCTTCTTCTGATAAAACGCTGACGGCATGCAACGCGGCTCATTCAAATAAAGATAGACCCCAATCCCAAACCGGGACGCTTTCTCTACCATCCATGCCAAATTATCAAGACGCTCCTGATGCCCGGTCGAAAACTCTTCCGCTCCTGGAATCGGAAACAACTGATAAAGAATCACATGAAACCAAATTCCCCGTATCCCCCTTCGGGCATACTGCTGCAAAAGCTGTTCTGGAAAAGGATCCCCTTCCCGATGCAATAAAAAATCCCCGGAAGAAGCCGTATACGAATAGATGAAATTCAACTCAAAATCATTTCCCTCCAGATTGAAATTCGCAGGTCTGTTGAAAAAATCATCAAAGCAAAATGGCTTTGCTTCTGCGGGTTTGGGAAAATGCAGCACTTTCATCCGCTGCAAATGCCTGCTTGCCGCTTTTTCGTCTTCGGTCAAAGCTCTGTAATAAACCGGTTTTGCATCGGGTTTCAGACTGCCCAGTTTATGCCAGAGAAAATCCTCTTCTTTCAGTGCGAAAGCCAATTGTTCGGCATTCCAGCCCAGCAGTTGTAAAAGCTGTTCATAGGGCAGAAGGTGCCAGTTGTTTCGAATGATGGTCAGATATCCTCGCTCCAACCAGACTGGATTGACTTGCGCAGGCACTGGCAATCCCAGCTCTTGGGCTGCACAAAGAAGTTCGTTTTCAGTACATTGTAACACCTTTGCCAGGCGAGCCACGGGAATCAACCCCCAATTCCGCCATATCACTGCCTGAAACAATGCCGGAAAATGGGAATGGGGTACCGGTTCAGGACTGCCCCCACAAGGTAATTGCACTTCATTCATTAATATCTCCAAAAGCCAATTTTTCCCGGAACCGGTGTATCAGCGGATTCTTGCAGGGCGTTTGCATTAAAACATTTATCTTGTTGGAAATAAACATGATTCGTTGCCATTTCTGCATCGAGCGCAGGAAACAAAACATGGCAGACATGTCATGAATTATCGCTATTTGTCAAATCCATCCGCCCTCGCGCGCGAGGGATATGGTCAGCCCCCGGTGGGTGGGGAGGGGAGTCGTCTGAACCACGTCGAAAAAATAGTGCTGCAAAAGCGGGTTTGCAAGAAGAATCATAGAAAGTCATACAGAAACATGCTCATTCATGAAAGTCATCCAGATTCCTATTCACCACGAGGGGGTTGTATCGAGAAAGTACTTGGGGTTGGGGCAAGATGTGAGGCATTTTCTGATGCGGGAAAAAGAATGAAAACGCCCTGCGGATTCTTGTTCTTCGACAGATCGGTCAGATCTGACCGATCTACTGGATCCCGGCAAGCGAATTTAAAATACTGCAAAGTTATCAGTTTTACGCTTACCGGATTTGATACAAAGTCACTTCGCCGGGAGCCAGACGGCAGGGGAAACGGGTTTGACCCGAAACATGTTGCACCGGAACCGAAAGCGGTACCTGCAATCCTAGATCCAAAACAGATGAATACTTTCCCCGAAGGTAAATTTCCGAAGTGACAATCTGCTGATCAGACCAGTTCAAGACATAAAGGTATTTCGCAGTTGAATCTTCACGCAGGCAGAATTGCAATTCCAGCGCGTCGCTGCCAAATGGCTTTACCGTAACCTCACTCAAATGCTGGATGAAATCCGGGTGCATCTGATTATAGACCAGAATGAGTCCACGCCCATAGCTCCATTGCCAGGCTTTGCTGCCGCCATCCTGAAAAAATGGAGCAGCGCCAGAAAATTCCCAAAGACCTTCTGAAGGCCGCTGCCAATGCTCCCCAAAAAGCGATTTCATTCGCCCGGTATCCTGACCATACTGGTTCAAAATACCGGAAGGGCCGCCGGTACAGAAAAGAATTCCTCCACTGCGCACCCAATCTTCGATCAGAACAAACAACTCCTCCGGCATACATTCCCCGGCAGGAACAAGCAATACTTTTGTGCCAGCCAGATTCTGCTCTTTTTCAAGAAGGAGCTGTTCATATAGAAATTCATAATCCCAACTGCTTTCAGACAACTCTGTAGCCAATGCCTGCATCCCCGAACGCACCTTGCACCCGTTGTAGTGCGAACTGGTGACTTCCAACAGCCCGATTTCGGGTTTTGCAAGCGGTGCGGTCAAGGCAACCGAACCGATTCGACGGATCCGTTCCATAAAAATCGGATAGATGGGGGCGATATAATTGAATATCAGTCGATCCAGCCGGGGATCATGAAAGCCCAGGTCATACTGCCAGTTACCTCCCCCCCAGCCGTAAAACTCCATCATCGTCCCGCCCCACATCATCAACATGCTTTTCTCACACAGAGAACGGTTGCGGATTTTATCCATCTGGAACATCCAGGCAGTACCTTGCGAAATAATCCATTCCTTGGTTCCAAAAGGAGTTTCAAGAACCGCGCCCAGTTGCGCATGCCAGCGGTCAACCAGCTTTCGATCCCAGGCCTGATAGGTATGGTAAAGCTTGATATCGGTCGCACGAAAAAGACCAACCGGATCTTCCGCAAAAGTTGTCTGACTGTCGATGGCCGCAGGGACTTCCTGCAAATGCTTGTGCAAAGCCGAACGAATCCCGGAAAGCCAGGAAGTAAAACCATCCTGGACAAATTTGCGGAACTCATATTGACACCCGGAAGGCGGCATGTTGCCACTCGGAGGAATAATCTCAGAAAAGTACTGATAATTCGTCTGCCAGAGCCGGTTGACTTGGTCTATACTGCCATATTGATCCTGCAGGCGTTGGCGAAAGGCCTTGAGAGCGCTGGGGGAATAACCAGGCTGGAGTCCGCCGGGCAGATGACTCGTCAATTCCCAGCCATACTGCAAAATGGAGATCGCCTCCTTGTATTCCGCGGCCTGTTTGCTGACTGCTGAAAATTGGGCATCAATCAACTTTTGCACTTCCGGGTGCCACCAATCCAAAGGATGAAGCCCATTCCAGACAGGTGCTACGGCGCTAGGCACATGATTATTGCTGAAAAAAATGCCCTGATCCTGATGTTTCTGCAACCACCACTGCGGTGCATGGGTAACCGCATAATTCAACCCGGCAGCAACCTGAACCAGCCCCCTGCGCCCGGATCCCTGCAATGTTTTCAGCCATTGCCAATTGCTGTCATCAGGATTGATGTAAATCCCTTCTTCAGTCAGAGGCGGATCTCGGTCCGGCCGGGCTGGAAAACTTTTATAGCCACTACCGACATCACGATAATTCTGGAAACCAAGCATCCGGAGATCTTCCCAGAAAAACTCGATACTGGGGCCAAATGACATGTAATGAAAAACCGTCGGTCGCCCGGACTGTTCCCAGCGTTTCATCGATGGGTTCCAGACGACCCTGCCAGTAACATTCGCGGAGGGACAGGCAATCACTTCCGCACCGCTCTCCGCAGTTTCAACAGCCAGGCCTTTTTCAAGCATACTCCGGATCCGCTGATGAACCAAAATAACGTCATCAAGCAAGCACCCGGTTTTTTCCAGTCCAGTCCCACGTTGTTCGTTCAGATAGGAATCCGCATAACACTGCAAAACTTTTTCCTGTAATAGCTCCGCATCAGCAAAAGACTTTTCAAGTTCGCTGAGCAAGTCCCCCAGTGCGTTGCCTGAGGCGGAGTTTTTTGCAAGATAGAGCAAACTGCGCTGCAACATGTCAATCCGTTCCCGCAGAAATGCCAAATCGATCAAGGCCTGGTTGTAGCGAACTGCAACTGGCCGGTAAATCTGATATACGGAATCCTCTTTGAATTGACCATAAAATTGTCGTAACAACGGCGTCTGACGCAGAGCCGCCGTCGTCAGACTGCGATAAGAAGCCATTTTCAAGGAAAACGGATCTTTTCTGGGAGGAAAATCCAGCCCTAAAATTTTTGCTGCGTTCTGGTTTTTATTTTTCCCCTGAATGGTATTTCCCCTGCCCACTGGCCCTGCAATGATCATATTATCAAGAAGAAAACGCCCCTTACCCTGACTTTCAATGACCAGGCTGGCGCCCGGCGGGAATTTCTCACTCTGCAGTTCCACCATCAGCGGCAAATACTCTCCCACTTTCCCCATAGCAAAACCGTCATCTGTCTCCGTATAATGATTGAGCAGGATAATTTCCTGTAGGCCATCGGTAAACAACAGCCGGAAGGTATACCAGCGTTTGGACAGGAAGCGAAAATCAGCATAAAAAGCACGGCGCTGGTAAAGAATTTTTTCCCGCAAAGGTCGCCTGCCGTTCTGATCAATGGTTGAAAATCGCCCGTCCTTCTCTATCAGCAGCTGAACAATTTCAGTACCAGCCTGATCAAGAACCGCAAACCGGATACCGGAAAATTCCTCCGCCATAAAATCAAATTCAACCAACCCGGAAGGCAGCAAGGGAAGCTCCCGGGACACCTGCATCCCAGCCTCCCCACATTGAAATTCCAAGCAGGGATCCGAAAGAATTCGATTGCCCTGAGGTTGCCGGTAAACCCAGGTGGGATGATCCACCACCCGCTGCGATGATTGTTCCCCAACAAGCGTAAATGGAAACTTTTCGGTGGCAACTCCCTCCCTAGGGTTAAATCCTTCATAAGACTGAAAGGTAAGTGCTTGCTCCTGATCCGCAGAATCCTTCAGCAAGTTGGGCAGCGCATAGACTTTGATATCATCAAAGCAACCCGATGTCCATATGGAAAAACCAAAATTTTCTCCTCGCCTTTCTGAAAAATTGGCATCGTCGGCTTCCAGAATCAATTCCCCGTCAACCAGCATTTGCAGTTTCTGGTATTGACGCTGCACGATAATTTTATGCTTCACACCCGCTTGTATCGGATTCCTGAAAATTTCCAAGGCTCCGCCTTGAGCAGCAAGAGTCTCGCTCCCAGCCATGATCTTGTTCTCGGTATTGAATTTGCAGCCGAAACCAAAAAAACTCTCCATATCTTTTCCAGAATACGATTTCCGACAGAAAAATGCGCTCAAGTCGCCCGGTTCATCGCTCCAGGCAGTATACTCGAGCCGGAGATTAGGACTGCCGGATGGAACCGTATAGATGATTTGAGCGCGCTGTTCGCCTCTCAAGGCTTGATCAATTACCTGCCAGGAACCACGGACGATCTTCCAGCTGTCAGGCAGTTTACCGCCGGAAAAATCCTCGCTCAAAATGAGCTTGGCGCCTTCCGGAAGACCGGACTGGCTGCGAAAACTGACATCATCCAGATAAACAACCCCTTGTTGCCCCCCCTTGATCATAGAAAAATAAAAGCGGATCGTTATTTTTGCTGCCTCAACAGGCACAGTAATGCTGTGGCTGAAAGGGCTCCAATCCACCGCATGAGCTTCCCCGTATTGCCGAGTATAATTTCGCGAAGCGGGCAGCAGTTCGCCATGGGCATTCTCCATCGCCCAGGTTACATAAAACTGAGCATCGCCGATGATCCTTGCTTTGAACTGCAACTCAAAGACACCAGACTGATCGACTGAAATGGACTGCTCTATGCGCTGCGTAACCCGATCGTCGGCCTGCACATGCAGTACACGGTTGTCATCTCGCAACATTGTCTGCGTCGTCACACCCTCTCTGGAAACACGAAATAGAGTCCATGACAAAGGACTGGCATCCGGCTGTATCTCCTCAAAACCCGGATTCTTCAGCAAATTTCCGTTTTCACCTCTGGCATCTGCCAGAAAAACCGGAAAACAGACGAAAATCAACCACCCAATGCGTTGAGAACAGGACAAGAAAAAGCTCATTCGTATCATTGGTCACCATCCATCGCATGTTGATGCATATGCCCACATATCACTGCTCCGAAAGTTTCAATACCACTCGTTTCTCTTCATGGGTGACGACCTTGCAGCACCCCCGCATTCGTCACCCAGGTCCAATCCACTCTCGCCCGCATACAGTCGTCAAGGCCTGTCCCCACAATCCCCTGAACATGATTGTCACCATACAAAATATTGCAACGCTGGCGGTGACGCAGATGCGGAAGAGCACGACCCACGTGACTGGTATTGTTGTCATCTAACTGATAATTTTGCTTGAAAGGCGCTGAAATTGACCCCACAGCATTCAACGTGTAAACAGAATCCCCGATGTAAATCAGTTTACTGGGCGATTTCCATTCGGCAAAAGTTCCATTGCTTTTGGTGGGAGTCCTGGGTTTGGATTCCGTTATACGAATCGTAGGGCCAAAGGAGCCTTGTCCTATCCTGCGCATTCCATAAAAACCATTCGTGCTGTCCAAAACCGTCAGCCCGGTCGGACAGCGAAGCGTCTGGTCGTTCGTAGCATATTTCCCGTCTAACAGAGCATTTGCCCAACGCACCTGCCCAACCAGCAACGGTGGCCCCCACCCATCGTAATCAGAAGTGTAAAATGAAACAGAGTAACCAACCTGCTGCAAATTCGAAACACATTTGATCGTTGTCGCACTCTCGCGAGCCTTGTTCAATGCCGGGAGCAGCATCGAAGCCAATACCGCAATAATGGCAATTACGACCAGAAGCTCGATCAGCGTAAAATGCTCAGTAAACTTCATTCGTCCGACTTCGCTTGTCATTTTACATTCCTCCTGTTCATTCATCCCTTGTTCAAAATCAAGTTACGTAATCAATAAAAAAAACTAAATCACCTCAGAAATGCATTGGGCAGATTCCAGTGCCGGATTGACGGAAAGCACACTCTGCGTTTTTACAGATTGTTCCTGGACTGAACCGCGATCCACGATCTGAACATGGAAACGAGAATTTTCGCGCCAGAGTTCGGCCGTGTTGAAGACCGAAATGATTTCGCTGCCGATATCCGCCCAGGGGAAATCAAAGGTGGACAGCCCTGGCTGCAAATTCTGCTGCACCGGCAAATCACGATAACAAAGCACCGATACATCTTGAGGGATTTTCTTCTTCAGACGGGAGGTCAAAACTGAATACACCGTCTCCG
>JAQVUB010000096.1 GCA_028699735.1 Lentisphaeria bacterium
GGCCCGCTGACCTTGACATCCTGTCCGCTGACTTCAAGTTTTACCTTGCTGGTCAGGGTGATTTGTTTATTTCCCATCCGTGACATGTCTGCTGTTCCTTCTTTCTGTCTCCGACTACCAGACGTAGCAGAGCAATTCACCGCCGATGTTGCGTTTGCGGGCTTCGCGATCGGAGAGCAACCCGTTCGAGGTTGTCAGAATCGCTACACCTAACCCGCCAAGAACGCGCGGAATTTCGTTACTGCTGACATAAACCCGGCAGGAGGGCTTACTGACTCTGCGCAGACCCTCAATGACCGGAGTCTGATTCTTGCCTTTGTATTTCAAGGTGACGGTCAGCTCTTTTTTGTTGTTGCCGATATCGCTCACGCTGAAATCCTCGACATACCCAGCATCTTTCAGGGTTTCCGCCAGAGCTGCCCGCATATTGGAAGAGGGCATACACACCGTCGGCAACTTGGCCGCTGATGCATTGCGAATGCGAGTCAACATGTCTGCAATTGGATCGCTCATGCTCATAATTTGTATTCTCCTTACCAACTCGCCTTCGTCACGCCGGGAATCATTCCATTGTTGGCCAATTCGCGAAAGCAAATACGGCAAAGATGGAATTTGCGGATGTAGGCACGGGGACGACCGCAACGTTCACAACGGGTGTAACCCCGCACTGCAAACTTCGGAGTATTCTGTGATTTGACAATTAAACTTTTTTTAGCCACTGCTTCAACCTCCTCAACTGGCAAACGGCAAACCAAGAAGGGACAGAAGCTCACGCGCTTCTTCATCGGTCCTGGCACTGGTGACAATCGTTATGTTCATACCAATGGTGTGCTTGATCTTGTCCAGCTCAATCTCGGTAAAAACAGACTGGTCATTCAAACCGAAGGTGTAATTTCCCGCACCATCAAAGGATTTTGCGGAAATACCCCGGAAGTCGCGCACCCGCGGCAAAACAATATTGATCAGACGATAGAGAAAATTATACATGTTACCGCGCCGCAGGGTGACGCAGGAACCCACTGCCATTCCGGCGCGCAATTTGAAATTGGAGATGTTTTTGCTGGATTTGGTGATCATCGCCTTTTGGCCGGTGATACGTCCCAGGGTTTCCTGGGCGATCTGCATGACCTCGCGATCCTTATCCGTGCTCACACCGGTATTGATGACGATTTTTTCCAGCCGGGGCACTTCCAGCAGATTTTTATATCCGCGTTTGCTGACCAGCTGCGGTACCACGTCGCTTTTGTATTGTTCAAAAAGAGTACTTTTGATCATTGTCCTGACCTCTCACTTTTACTTTTGCTTGCCAGAACGTTTGGCGCGGTAGCGTTCCTCGCTCATCACATTGGAAATGTGAATGGGGCCTTCCTTGTCCTCAATGCCACCTTGCGGTTTGGCCTGAGAACGGCGCACCGTCTTCTTCTGAATTTTCAAACCTTCGACAAGAACCAGGTTTTTCTTGCGGTCCACTTTCAACAGCTTGCCGCTCTTGCCCTTGTCATCACCGGTAATGACGACGACCAGATCGCCTTTTTTGAAGTTCGCTGTAGCCATCAGAGCACCTCCGGAGCCAGAGAGACGATTTTCATGAAATTCTTGTCGCGCAGTTCACGGGCAACCGGTCCAAAAATACGGGTGCCGCGCGGGTTGTTGTCATCATCAATGATGACCGCCGCATTGTGATCAAAGCGGAGGTAAGAGCCATCTGCGCGGCGGATGCTTTTGGCAGTGCGTACCACAACGGCACGAACCACATCGCCTTTTTTAACGAGCCCGCGTGGTTGCGCTTCCTTGACTGAAGCGCGCACGACGTCTCCGATTTCCGCATAAGACTTGCCTTGGCCGATGGTACGGATAGCCATGATTTTGCGGGCGCCGGAGTTGTCAGCCACATCGAGAATGGTCTGCATCTGTATCATTGTGGTTATACTCCTCGCTCAGTTGCCGCGCGCTGCACAATACTGATCAGGCGCCAGCGTTTCGTTTTGCTCAGGGGACGGACTTCCATGATTTTCACTTGATCTCCGACCCGTGCTTCGTTGTTCTCGTCGTGAGCGTAATATTTGTTCGACACCTTCACCACCTTGTTGTAAAGGGGATGCGGAGTACGGCGGTCTACTTTGACGACCAGAGTTTTGTTCATCTTGTCGCCAACCACAGTACCGGTGAGAACTTTTCGCAGGTTTCTAACGACGGTTGCTTCTTGTTTTTCTTCAGCTTCTGCCATTTGACTCACCTTGGATTAGTTAGCCGACTTGCGCCGGGCGGTTTTTTCCGTTTCGATCCTGGCGACGTCCTTGCGGAGGGTCCGGATGCGGGACGTGTTTTCCAACTGGTTGGTTTGGAACTTCAGCCGGAGATCAAAGATTTCCTTCCGGCAGTTCTCGATCGCAAGATCGAGTTCTTCATTGGTTTTTTCGCGGATTTCTGCTGCTTTCATGGGTGCTCCTTTTTCGCGCTGGCCGTCGGGCTTATTGAGCAATCTGCTGACGGGCCAGGAAACGGCACCGGAAAGGCATTTTGCTGGCGGCCAGGGCCAATGCTTCTTTGGCCACCGTTTCGGTGCAACCGCTTACTTCAATGATCATGTTGCCCGGACGGATCACTGCAACCCAGAACTCCGGATTGCCTTTTCCCTTTCCCATACGAGTCTCAAGCGGCTTTTTTGAGACCGGTTTGTTTGGGAAGACTCGCAGCCAGATTTGACCGCGGCGTTGCATATGTCTGGTGGCGGCCACACGAGCGGCCTCGATTTGGTTGGCAGTCAACCAGCCACGATCCAGAACCTGAAGACCATATTCACCGAAGTCGAGTTTATTGTTGCGACTCGCGAGCCCCGCGCGGGCGCCGCGCTGCACCTTTCGGTGATCTACGCGTTTTGGCATTAAAGGCATTTTTTGTTTCCTCCCAGTTTTGGGGTTTGCAGATCCATACTTTGATGCCGATCAGACCAGTAAGAGTCTCGGCTTCGGAAAAACCATAATCGATGTCAGCGCGCAGGGTATGCAGAGGGACTTTGCCGTCCTTGTACTGCTCGGTACGAGCCAGTTCGGCGCCGTTCAAGCGGCCCGAACAGCGGATACGGATGCCATCGGCGCCTTTTTCCATGGCGGTCTGGATGGCGCGTTTCATAGCGCGGCGGAAAGCAATGCGTCGCATCAGCTGTTGGGCGATGCTGTCGGAGACCAGTTGTGCATCGACTTCCGGAATGCGCACTTCCTTGACTTCCAGCAGTATTTCTTTGTCCGGGGCGATCTTCGCCAGGCTGGCCTTGATTTCGTCAAGTCCGGCGCCTTTTTTGCCGTCGGTACGGCGTGCAGAACGGTCTTCACGCTGGCCTGGCTGTTGAGCAAAATTACCGGATACGATGATGCCAGGGCGACTGGTGTAGATGGTCACCCGGATTCGTTTGCCGAAGCGCTCAATCAGCACTTTGCTGACCGAGGCATTTTTCAGTTTTTCGGCCAGATGCTCGCGGATCCGCAAATCCTCCTGGAGGAGCGGACCGAATTGCACTTTGCGAGCAAACCAGCGGGATTTCCAGTCTTTGGTGACCGGAAGGCGGAATCCGATTGGATTAACTTTTTGACCCACAGTGAACTCCCTGACTTTTTATGCTCTGTCTGAAACAATGATACGGATGTGACTGCTGCGTTTGCGGATGCGTCCGGCCGAGCCACGTGCTTTTGGGGTAAAGCGTTTCATGGTGGGGCCTTCTCCGATGACTGCTTCTTTAACGAAGAGTCGGCTGCGGTCAACGCCATTTTTCTCATCATTTTCGGCATTGGCGACAGCGGATTTCAAGGTCTGTTCGATCAGTCTGGCAGCCTTTCTGGGGATCAGGCTGATTGTCGTCATCGCTGCGACAGCCGGCTTCCCCTGAATCAGGCGTGCCACTTCACGTGCCTTGGACGGAGCTATCCGCACATACTTTGTGATGGCAATTTTTTCCATGTTCCTCTCTCTTTTTCTGTTGCTGAACCATTCAGCGTCAACTCCACCAAAAGCGAAGCGGACCACAACAGTATTAAAAAAAACGGGTATCAGGGTGCATCATCGATGCGTGCAAAAAAGCTGCTTACGGCTTTCCTTCACGGATCCTATGGGGAGGCGTCTGTTTTTCAGCGTTGCAGTTTCAGGCTTGCTCCTGGGAGGAGGGCAGCCCAGCTGCCTTTGACAACAATGGCGGCGCTGCTTTCTGAACGACATTCGATGACTTTGACTCCGGCCAGGATTTTGCCAGCTCTTTCGAGGTTGAAAATCATTCCGTTTCGCAGTCCTTGCTGAAACCCTTTGTTAAGGATAATACTCTGGGTTTCTCTGTCGACTGACAAAATCAAGCAACCTGGCTCCACCGAATCTCCGCTGCCTCGCCCGGCGACTAACGACAACGGATTGAGACTGCTCTCAATCACCCTGCGAAGGGACATAATCCGGCTTTCGACCTCGCGACGCATGGCATCGCTGGGTTGCATTCCGTCCAAAGCCGCAGCCATGGACTTTTCAAAGACGGCGAATTCCTGTTCGACTGCAAGAACCCGTCGTTTCACGGAAGCCAACGTTTCGATAGCCTCCGCAAATTGTTTTTGCAAGCTGGAATCACTGGTGGATTGCAGCAGGTGAGCTGCGGCCAGTTCCAGGTTTTTCAGCTTCTCCAGATTTTGGTTGTGCCGGATCAGGGAATCCGCATACAGACTACGAATCTGATCGAGTTCCTCGCGGGCACTTGCCAGTTCCTGGGTCAGCTGGATCTTCTCCCGTTCGAGTGCTGCTCGGGCAACACGGGCTTCCTGAAGCTCAAGACCCCCTGAATCACCACTTTCAACACCCGAACAAATTGATCCGGCAAAAAACAGAATTACTAATATAAATCCGATTTTTCGCTTTTGCCAATGCATTTGATGATTTTTTTTCATTTTTTGTCTCCCTGGTTTCTTTTTTAACAACGAAAAGCACAAACAGACACGAAAAAAAATCATGGGAGTATCATTGATTGTTTTTCATGCATCATACTTCCCATGATTTTTTTTCGTGTCAGTTCGTGCCTTTCGTGGTTAAAAAAAGATCCCTGTCCCCTTTTATATCAGTTTCCAGTTGACGGGGCTTTGTTTTCGTTTGAGCAGTTCCTCATTGGTTTTGGAAAAGGGTTTTGATCCGAAAAAACCTCGGTATGCGGACAGTGGGGAAGGGTGCGGGCATTCGAGGATCGCGTGCCGGCTGCTGTCGATCAGCGTTTTTTTGCTGGCAGCGGATTTTCCCCAGAGCAGGAAAACAAGGGGTTTTTTGCGTTTGGAGAGAGCACAGATGACTGCATCGGTAAAGGTTTCCCAGCCCTGGTTCTGGTGCGAGTTGGCCTGGCCGCAACGCACGGTCAGCACGGCGTTGAGTAAAAGCACGCCCTGTCTGGTCCAGGGTTCAAGGGACGGAGACTTCGGATAGGGCAGCAGCAGATCGGAACTGTATTCTTTAAGGATATTGCGCAGAGAGGGGGGCTGGGCAGTCCCATCGGGCACGGAGAAGGCCAAGCCGCAGGCCTGACCGGGCTCATGATAGGGATCCTGGCCGAGCAAAAGGACTCGGACCTGCTCAAAGGCAGTCAGGTGAAACGCTGAAAAGACCTGTTCCGACGGCGGAAATACGGTCGAGGAAAGGCGCTCTCGGAAGAGAAAATTATCGAGTTTTGCAAAGAGCTCTGCCGGAACGAATGGAAGCAAAGCTCGTTGCCAGTCTTCAGGAAGCTGTTGAAAAAGGGACATGATCTCACCGCTGAAAATGAAATTTGCCAAAACTATAATATAACATGGTGTAGGCTGAAGCCCACAACCCAAAGCTTTCAGCTATCAATTGCCTGTTGTCTGGAAACTCGTCCATCCCGTCCATGAATGAGGAACCCGACTTATGTGGTAAGTTCGGCGGGGGTGCAGTTCCCAAGTAGGTAGACCCTGCCCCGGGCACCCGAGACCGTTCGGGCGTGGGAGTGCTAACAGAAATCGCAACCGGGCCGGTTACGCCACATTTTAAACCTGACCCCTGAACCCTTTCTGGACAGCCTCTACCTACTTTTGGGAACTGCACCCGTTCGGCTGTACTGTTTTGTGTCGGAGGCGATAGGGAACGCCGCTGCCCCCCAGCGGCACAGGCATCGCGCTCCGCTTTTATCACAGAACACGAGCAGTGGTCAAAGAACTGGCAGGATTTTTTCCAAAAACAGCTGATAAGCGTCATCGATCGAATAAAGAATATCATTTCTGAGTAAATCCGCAGTGTCTTTGATGAATTCAGGATGCTTCAATTTTTCCTCCAGGTTTGCTTCATATTCTTTTGCAGAAACCTTCAATTTCGATTTCCGCATATACTCGTCAAAACATTTTGTGATCAATTCTGCAGATGTATCCGTTTTCGTAAATCCCAGCCACAAATCAAAGAGGTCTCTGCCCTTCCTCCTTTGGTACAGCGCCCGCAGTTTTGTGGCCAGCAACTCCTCGATTCCAAACGTGGATACTTTACAGTTTCCGCTGAACCAGCGGGAATCAACTGAAAATTCTCTTTTTTGAAGCCCCAGTACCGAAAAATGCTCGCGGGTATTGATTTCAATTTTCAACTTCAGGGTTGACTGCGGGTATCCTTCAGACTGAACGCGATAGGTGAAAATAACGATATCCGTTCCAAGCTTTCGACTGGGAACGCCAAGCCATGAGTTGAGTTTCTCATGCAGAGCATCGAAAACCGGCCCGATGGGGCCTGCGTTCATCTGGACGAGATCAATATCTTCCGAATATCTGGCTGCTGGAGCCAGGAACAACTTATGCAAAGCCGTTCCGCCTCGAAACGCAAGATTGGAGGCAAGCAAAGGATGTGAAAAAATCTCAACAATTGCTCTCGAGATGATCAGATCCTGTTCGATTTTCGCATCGGTATCCCATGGTGCAGTTGTCCGCCACTGAGCTATAAAACCCTTTGGAATCATGCGAAATCCTCCTCGATCTGAGTATTGATCAAAAGCTTCCATTCGCAGTTTCGAGATGAATTTTTCATTGGCAGTTTCGGGTCGAGTTTCACATATCCGGGTTGTTTTCTTTTTATCCAGCTGGCCAGTTTCAGGTGTTTTTCAGGGTGATCAGTCTGTTTGAGCAACCATCCCAAACGTTGTGCATATGCTGTGCATCCTTCTGAGTCGGCGGCTTTCACCAACCTTTCTGAATCAAGATTTTCCGCCAGTTCCTTCAGTACTGAAAAAATATGATTCAAACCTGCTGCCCGGTTCTGATATTTTAAAAGATCAATTACGGTCAGTTCCGGACACGAGACCCGGATATAGCCCGTTTGGGAATTCTTTTGTTCGACCAGTGAAAAATCAATATCCTTCTTTGCAAAAAATCTGATTTTTATTCGTTTGCATTGGATGTCTCTGATCGGTTTGCTGGTGATTACATGGAAAGCCATGGGTTTCTGGTGAGACGCGCCGTAATAATCTGCAGCAGTAAGCAATCCTGCGTAATAGGGTTGTTCCAGATAGGCCATCAGATCGTTGATGAACCAGTCAGGAGGCAGCACTCCCCAGCTTTTATATTCAACAGGAAGGATCAGATAAAACCCATGATAGATGCTGACAATCCTGCCGTTATTGACAAGGCGGGTCAAGGATCTGGCCAATGCCTGACGGGTTAACCCAAGAGTATTGGAAGCCTCTTGAAGAGTAAAATAATACAGCCCCTCCGCCTGGCGGGAATCGATCCAGTCTGATATTTTCAGCCGCTTTATCAAGATTTGATTCTTTCTTTGAAGCTTCAAAAAATGGTTCAAATTTGCAATATAAGACAATATATGTCCTCTTTTGCAAATTTCAAAAAAGATTCCATCGAATGAAAAAGATTTGCGTAATGCTTTACTTTTTCAGAGTACCTTGCTTTCGGAGTCTGTGTTTCCAAACAGTGTGGACTCGGCTGCCCGCCTGCCATTCGTCCCTGCCTCTCTCGCGCGACTGGAAGTAGGTTAGCCCCCTGGTTGGGTGGGGATCGGAGTTTTCTGAACTGCGATGGAAAATAATGTCCCGGAAACGAATTTTCAAGAAGAATCATCGGCATTCATGCAGAAACATGGTGATTCCTGAAAATCATCAAGTTTCCTTGTCGCCATGAACGGGCTGTCTGCAAGAAAGAAGAGATCTCAGATAGAGGGCG